>JAIFLK010000073.1 GCA_020049115.1 Chloroflexota bacterium
AATGACCGCTTTCGCGTCATCAGATAGCGGCAATTCCAACGCAAATTGTTGGCCTTTAGCGGACATTTTGCGCCAGGTTTTCTGCACAATGCCCACAATTTTATCGGCTTCTTGTTTGGCAAAATCCGCAAATTGCGTTTCCAAGAATACCAAACATAACGCATCTTCCAATGCCTGCACTTCCGCGTCAAGTTTCAACCGCCGCTTTAAAATGAGGCTCTCCACCCGCTTGATAAACGCCTCATCATAGCCCACCGCCTGCAAAATCTCGGCGGTAGTCGCAGCATGAAACTGTTTCAAATCCTCGCGCCATTGCAAATAGGCTTCACGGGTGCGCGGGTAGCTCTCACGGGGCATTTCCCAACGGCGCACATGTTGGGCGCGCGCCGCAATGAGCAACGCTTCCGATGGCTCACCCTCCACCAAACGGTGAATCCAGGCCGTCCGTTGCTCGGCATGAACTAATTCTGTCGGGCGACTTTGCCCATTGATAACAATTAAATGAGGGTCAGCTTGATTGGCCGCATCAATTTGGGCCATCGCTGAGGCAAACATGAATGAGGTCATTCAGGTATATCCTCCCGATTAGATTCAGTATTTCAAGATTTAGAACCCTCACCCCGCCCCTCTCCCAAAGGGCGAGGGAGTATTTTGTCTCCCTTCTCCTTTGGGAGAGGGGTGAGGGTTTGTGTAAATTATTGTAACAAAAAAGCCCTCCATGAACTCGGAGGGCTAATCGTAAAATTACGCGACATGCTAATTACCCAACGAGCCAATTTTAGCCAAAGGACAACACAAACAAACCCAATGACAGCCTGGGTTCATTATAAATTGGCAAAAATTGGCTTGGCGGAAATGGCTCATATATAGAATAGTTTTAAACCTGCAAGGTTTTGAAAACCTTGTAGGTTTGTAAGCAAAAGGCTAAACGAGACCGATTATAAACGAATTTTGGGGTTTGGCAAATTACTTATAGAACTTACACAGGAGTCCGCAAATAATTGCGGACTCCTACCACAAATACGCTATTTTTGCGTAAGCCCTGATAAACCACTTACCCCCCATATAAGTTGACGAATTATTTAAAAACTGCTATAATGAGGCTCTAATCATACAACAGTCAAGCTAAATTCCACGCTTATCTGTTAAATTTTTTCCCCAAACCCTAAACACAACAAAATAAGGTTGTCACTCACCATTGCTGACCGACCCAAACACCACTTGATTAAAAACCCACCACTCAAGTCATTAACCCTCATTTCATCTTACTACTACTTTTGGTAATGGCCTAGCCCTTACTATTCTTCTCGCAATATCCTAACCCAAATAGCCCATTATAAAACCGCAATGTTTACCCTCAACAATTAATAAATGAAAATAACGATTAAGCCAATCGTAGGAGTTTTATACCATGAACATGGCTGACCTGGAAGCCAAAACTCTTGAAGAGTTACGCAATATAGCCAAAGAAATTTCTATTTCTGGCTATAGTAAACTCAAAAAAAGTGACCTTATTTTACGGATTCTGAAACAAAACGCCGAATCACAAGGCAATATTTTTGGCGGAGGGGTCTTAGAAATCATCCAAGATGGGATTGGATTTCTGCGTTCCGTCGATTTATTGCCTGGTCAAGATGATATTTACGTATCGCAAAGTCAAATTCGCCGTTTTGGGCTACGCACAGGCGACATGGTGATTGGACAGGTTCGTCCGCCTAAAGACACCGAAAAATATTTTGGTCTATTACGAGTTGAGGCCATCAACGGACTTGACCCTGAAAGTGCCAAACAACGCCCCATTTTTGAACGTTTAACCCCCATTTTCCCCCTAGTACGGCTACAACTAGAAACCGAGCGTAATGTTCTTGTCACTCGCCTGATAGACATGTTAGCCCCCATTGGGCGCGGACAACGGGGTTTGGTGGTTTCGCCACCCAAAGCGGGTAAAACGACTATCCTCAAACAAATCGCCAATGGCATTAGTGCGAATTATAAAGATATTCACATGATGGTCGTACTCATTGGTGAACGCCCCGAAGAAGTGACCGACATGGACAGGTCAGTGGACGCGGAGGTGATGGCCGCGACCTTTGATGACCCTGAAACTGACCAAACACGGGTGGCTGAAATGGCCTTAGCGAAGGCCAAACGCTTAGTTGAGGGTGGGCGTGATGTGGTCATTTTGATGGACTCGCTCACCCGTTTGGCGCGGGCGTATAATTTGGTTGTGCCGCCGAGTGGCCGTACGCTTTCAGGGGGGATTGACCCCGCCGCGCTTTATCCGCCAAAACGCTTTTTTGGCGCGGCCCGTAATTTAGAGGAAGGTGGCAGCTTAACGATTATTGCCACTTGTTTGGTGGATACAGGCAGCCGCATGGACGATGTGATTTATGAAGAGTTCAAAGGTACAGGCAACATGGAGATGCACCTCAGCCGTAAGTTAGCGGAACGCCGCTTCTTCCCCGCCATTGATATTGAACGCTCTAGCACTCGGCGTGAAGATTTATTACTTACCCCCGATGATTTGGCGAAAGTGTGGACCTTACGGCGCATGATTTCCGCCGTTGGTGGTGGCGGTGAGGCCACTGAGATGATTTTGGAACGGCTGCCCAAAACGGAAACCAATTTTGATTTCTTGGCGACACTGAATAAAGATATATAAACCCTCACCCCAACCCTCTCCCATTGGGAGAGGGAGTTGCTCTTATTTTCCCTCTCCCATTGGGAGAGGGCTAGGGTGAGGGTAATTTATTTGACTCAATGAAAAAGGTCAGCTATCATGCTGACCTATTTCATTTTTTAGGCCATTTTAATAAGCATCATGGCCTAAGCTATTTGGCTTAAACAGGCTAAGGCTGTTCCAAGAAAATAAACATCCCAAAGAGGAGAGGAGTTAGCACGCCCTCGTGCTAACTCGTGATACACGAGGGCGTGTATCACTGATACACGAGGGCGTGTATCACTCCTCAAGATTTGGGACGATTTAAATCTTGGAACGGCCTTAATAAAGCTCACCGGTTTTTAAAACCTGTGGGCTTTGGTAAGCAATGTAAGTTCTGTAGGATATATCCATGTCAATAAACCCCGAAGATTCCCTTGAGGAAGTAGATTCGACTACCCCGATTACGACTGAAGATGAGGTACTTTTTGAGGAGGATGAATTAATTGATGACCGCCCGTTCATTCCCCCGATTGTGCGAGAGGTAGGCGCAAGAATCAAGAACCGTTACCAACAACTCAGCCAAGATGAAGCTTTTGTCAAACGTTTCTCAGCCCATTTTGCCGTTATCTCTTTTACCATCTGCGCCATCGTTTTCAATCACCTGCGTTTCCCCGAAAGCCGTTTGCAACCGCTACAACCCTTTGAATTGGTGGCAGCGGCAGCTGAACCTGTCAATAATTCTGCTACAGCCCGCCAATCCCCTGAAGTTAAGCCATTTGAGTTGCCGCAAAAATTAGACACCAATAATCGAGGTGTTTTCTTCCGAGCCGCCGCGCCATTGTTGGCTTTAGTCACCCCGCCCCGCCAAGAAATTAGCCAATATACCGTGCAATCAGGCGATACGATTTATGGCATTGCCTATAATTTTGGGTTATCCCCTGAAACAGTGTTATGGTCTAATCCTGAGTTAGAAAATAATCCACACCTGTTACAAGTAGGGCAAACTCTTAATATTTTGCCATTCGATGGCATTTACCACCAGGTGGGTGGCGGAGATACCCTAGAAGCGATTGCTGCCGAGTATAAAGTAACCCCTGATGTAATTATCAATTCGCCTCTCAATACCATTGACCCGCTAAACCCCATCATTGAGCGCGGGCAATGGGTGGTTGTCCCAGGCGGTAGCAAGCCCTTTATCCCACCCAAAATTCAATCGGTGGTTAATTATGGGACGAGCAAACCTCCCGCAGGTGCGCCCGTTGGCAGCGGCTTTATGACATGGCCCGTCACAGGGCATATCAGTCAAGGTTATTATAGCTATCACCCCGCGTTAGATATTGAAAGCCCTATTGGGACACCTGTATTAGCGGTTGATGATGGTTTCGTGGCGGCGGCGGGTTGGGATAATTCGGGCTATGGCTGGAATGTGGTCATTGACCATGGCAATGGCTTACAATCTATGTATGCTCACCTGCAAAGTTACAATGTTAGCCCAGGCGACATTATCCAAAAAGGGCAGGTCATTGGCGATATAGGGATGAGTGGTCGCTCAAGTGGGCCGCACCTTCACATCGAAATTCGGCAAGGGACAATTCAGCTTAATCCCGCGAATTATTTGCCGTAATTTGCAACGAAAATGTAATGAGTTATAACCCGTTGCACTCATGACACTTACCTAAAGGAACAATAGATGTTAAACCCAAAATATATCAAATACTTACTGCTCACCCTTGCGTTTGCTGTGATAATAATTGCCTGGCTCAACCGTCCCGTCACAGTTACCCAACCAACGGGCGAGCAGGTGGGACGATTAGTCTTAGCCACCACCACCAGCACCGCCGACTCTGGTTTGTTAAAGGCCATTTTGCCTGATTTTGAGGCGCGCTATGGGGCAAAAGTGGAGGTCATTGCCGTTGGCACAGGTCAAGCCATTGCGCTCGGCGAAAAGGGTGATGCTGATGTGTTATTGGTTCATGCCCGTAGCCAGGAAGATGCCTTTATTGCGGCAGGTTTCGGTATCAACCGTCAAGATGTTATGTATAATGATTTCGTCATAGTCGGCCCAGGTGCTGACCCCGCAGGGTTGAAAGGCATGACCGATGCAACGGCTGCCTTAATGAAAATTGCTGAAACCCAAAGCCCCTTCATCTCACGAGGTGATAACTCTGGCACGCACAGTAAAGAGCAAAGCCTCTGGCAAAACACCTCTTTGCAACTTATAGAAATGAGTGCCTTAGCCGAAGTCAAACCCTTTATGCGGCCTCAAGGCGAGTGGTATAACTCCATTGGGCAGGGCATGGGCGCAACGCTGACGATGGCAAATGAGCAACAAGCCTATACCCTGAGTGACCGCGCCACCTATTTAACCCGCAAACAAAATGGCCTCAATTTGGAAATTTTGGTGGAGGGCGATTCCCGCCTCTTCAATCCTTACGGAGTCATTGCGGTTAATCCCGCCAAACACCCTGACCTTAATGCAAAGGGCGCGGCCGCCTTCATTGAATGGATAACTTCCATAGAAACGCAACAACTCATTAACCAATTTGGGGTGGCAGAATTTGGGCAGCCCCTGTTCATCTCTGATTCCGCCGCATGGCATCAACGGCAACCGTAAAAAATAAGCCATTATAAGGTTTTTAACCTTATAATGGCTGAAAGTGCCTCCCTTCATGCCCGACCTCCTACAAGGGATAATTCAAGCCATTGGCTTAATTTTTGGCCTAGACCCCAAAGTCTATGAGATTATTGGCATATCGTTATACGTTTCATTGATAGCCCTAACTCTCAGTACCATCATGGGGGTGCCATTTGGGGCATGGTTGGGCTTAAAACAGCAATTCTTTGGGCGGCAATTAATTGTCGCTTTGCTTTATACGGGCATGAGTTTTCCACCCGTCGTGATTGGCTTGTTTGTCTATTTATTACTTTCTCGTAGCGGGCCACTTGGCACATTAGGCTGGCTTTTCACCCCCAACGCCATGATTGTCGCCCAAACCATTATGTCATTTCCGTTGGTGGCGGGACTAACCATGACCGCCGTCATGGGGGTCAGCCCTGAACTCCGCGAACAACTTTATGCTCTCGGCGCGACAGAAAGGCAAGCCGCGCCGATGATTCTCTATGAAGCGCGAGTCGGCGTGATTGTGGCAATTGTGGCGGGCTTTGGCTCGATTATCTCCGAAGTGGGCGCGGTGATGTTAGTTGGTGGCAACATTGAGGGCAAAACTCGCACCCTCACCACCGCGATTGTGTTGGAAACGGGCAAAGGTAATTTTGATTTGGCGATTGCGCTAGGGCTGGTGTTATTAAGTTTGTCTTTCATTAGCAATGTATTGATGCTCTATCTACAGGAATGGAGCAAGTGAAAATGATGCGGTCATTTTATTAAGTAATATAAACCTGTTATGAATTTTGAGGTGATATGGCCTAGTCATCAGGTGACTTGAAGTCACCTGATGACTAAAAAAAGCGGCTCATGGATAACCATGAGCCACTTTTTCGTTATAATAATTCAATCTTTTGGTGAGCCAGTAATAGGATTTGTTATCTCATAGCCACGCCGTTTTAATAACATGGCTGCTTCGGCACGCCGTAACATGAGGGCTTCATACTCTCGCCGTAATTGATTTAAATCTTCTTGCTCCAGGGGGGTTAACGTCGCCGCACTTTGTTTATAGACCAACTCGTCCAAAAGTTCTTGGGTGGTAGACGGCCACGTTTCCCCCGCCACTCGCCACAAACCCACATCATTTAACATAACTAACCTGGCTAATTCATTCATCAATGATGAGGGCAACCCTTGATATTGGGGCAAGGCTTGAGCGATACTATTTTGTAATATCGTATTAAGTGGCTGGTGTGTCACCTCAGCCATTTGATGAGCCAAATAGTAAAGCGGTTCAGGTAACTCTAAAACTAAAGTTCGCATCTGTTAAACCTCCAATAGCTAAATTGTAGCAGGTATTAAGTGGCATATCAATATTCGCTTTCATTTTACCCCCAACTCATGGCTCTAACTCTCCAATCACCAACCGCCCCGCGTCATCAACTGTTAGGCTGACATTGGTGACGGGAAATTGCTGCCCCGTTTCAGGCAACCATAGCCCTAACCGTATGGTCAACGGTTCATGTTCTAAGGCCGCAGAGGGAATGGGAATAATATCCAATTGGGTTAAATGAGACGGCCAAATATGAGTTGGCCCTTCTTTATTCACTGCCCAAGCCCATAATTGATGGTCAGCTTGGGCGATAATGTTCCCTGACGCGTCCACAAAATGAATAAATACGGTGTAATTTTTATCAACGGTTTGGCTCAATTGCCAGGCCGTTACCAAACCGCGCCCCTCCGCCACCTGAGATTGACCAGGATAAACAGCTTTGGGGTCAATAAAATAGCCCTCAAAGGCAATCGCGCCGTTATCAAAGGTGGCTTGCGGTGTATCTTGATAAACATAACGGTTCGTTTGCGGGTCAATGGGGCGGTAGGGCAGAGGTTGAACTTTATAAATTGTCACATCGCCATGTTGATAAACTTGCTTAAAATATTGCGTTAGCTCATATTTCTCAGGGTGGCGCATAGCCTCACGCTCGGCGGGAGTCACGAAGATGTAATTCGCGCCCAAATTGTTAAACATTTGGTAACTCCAAACGGGCAGCCCATTATCAAACGCCTGTTGGCTGAGGTTATGCGCCAAGGCCAATTCATGCACATGGGGATGAAAGACAATCGCCTCGCCTGTGGCAAAAGCGATAAGTCGCTGTCCTAATGATAATTGGAAGCGCGACACCTCCCGATGAATCCGATGTTGGACAATCGGGAAAGGCTTATCAATCGGCGGCGTAATACTCGGTAAGTCTCGTAAGGTTTGATACACCGTTGGTGAAAGTTGCGGCTCAAGGGTATATTTCGCCAGTCCCATAGAAACAAACTCCCACGCGGAGGAGGTCACACCCAAGCCTATCAATACGCTTAAGCCAATGACGGTAACTGTTTTAAGCCAACGCGGTTGCGCTAACGTGGGAAATTGCCCCATGAAGTAGCCCGCAAATAGAGCCAAGACCAATTGCCCTGGCATGAGGGCGCGCAAGCCCAAATCATTGTTCAATACTAGCCCTAATCCTGCCCAACCATGCCCTGAAGCAAAGCAACTCACCGTAATAAGGCCAATGAGCAGAATCAGCGTTAAAAAGGGTAATAAAGTCACAGGCTGATACCCCCCCCGAAGCGGAGGGGTATTTTCTTCCTCTGTCCCCCCCTGAATCGGGGGGGGGGTAAAGTAATTTCTGCGCCAATATAAAGCTAAACCCGCTAACCCAACCCATAATAACGCGCCCATTTCAATGGTAAAATGTAACGGTAAATCTAACAGCCGCGCCCAAATTGCGGGGCCAAACGTGGTTTGAATGGGATGTAATATTGCCCAGCCATCTAGTTTGGGGATTTCAAAGACGATACCTGATTTGGGGGCTTGCGGCCCTAGCAAGGTCATAATGAAGGGCGCGGCAATGAGGCTGAATAAAGCGGCCATGCTGACATAACTCAAAATTAGGTTTTTCGGAGTCCAAATCTTTAGATTTGATAGGGGCAAATCTAAAGATTTGGACTCCATGTTTGGCGCGGGCAAATCTAAAGATTTGGACTCCCATATTGCCCAACTGAATTGCCCTAGCGCAAAGACCGCCCACGCCGCCGCCACAATGACCGCTATCCAGGTGCTGTGACCAAGCAGGGCAAAAAGTAATATCGGCCAGATAACTAATAATTTGCGCGGCTGTGGAATTTTTAGATAGAGATAACAACCTAAGCAAAGAATCGTCAGCCCCGTGAGATGTTGCGGCACCCAGACATGGTGGGCATAAAAGGTGTTTAGCCGTAGCGACAAGGCCGAAATCCAATTGTCTATGTGTTCGCGGGGCATGAACACCGCCCAGGGCAACGACCCATCAGGAAAATTATGACGGTATTTTTCAATGGTGCGTTGTAAGATAGGGATAATATCTAGCCCACCAATGAGCGTGGCAAACGCGAGTGACCAGGTGGCGATAACGGGGCTATTAAACATGGCTTGGGCAAGGTAAAAAACCATGCCGCTAAAAGTTAATGAAGCGAAGACAATCACCGTAACAAAACTAGCATGGAGGGACGGCGCGCCACCTTGTAATAAATCCAAAGTCGCGCCATTCAGGTGTAGGAAATAGTAATACACTAGCGACTCATCGGGATAGAGGCCATAGAAAAAGGGGCTGGTGGGTGGGATGCCCGTTTGACGCAGGGCAAAGGCCACGCCGTAATGTTTCTGCCAATCTTCCATTTGTACGGGATAATAGCCCGCATTGGTTTGTAATTCAAAGTAAGATAAAAATACGCCGAGTGCGGTTATCAGGGCTAAAAATAAAGGAATAAATGAGAAATGAGAAATTTGAAATTTGACGTTTCTCACTTCTAATTTCTCACATTTTGCAAGAAGCAGGACGTAGAGAGGTAACAAAATGAGGAGCATGGGGCGGGTGAAGCCGAAGATGAGGCTGCTCCAATAGACCAAAATGGGGGAGGTGACTAGCCCTAAGGCGAGGCTGACCAGGAGCGTTTCGGGGCGTTGCCATGTAGGGGTGAGGTCAAGCCAACGGGCAAGTTGCAGCCCTGGCAAGATGATGAGCAGCCCCACTGCGCCGCACAGGGCGAGGGGGGTGAAGGGGAGTAAGGTTAGTGTAAGGGTAATGAGGGTGGCGAAAAGGGTATATTTGAACCAAGTTGACATTTGACCAAGGGTACAATAAATGGCTCAAATGAACAAATTGACGCTGGCTACAGCGAACATTTGACCAAGGGTACAATAAATGGCTCAAATGAACAAATTGACGCTGGCTACAGCGAATGGGGAAAGGAACGAATGACCAAACCACTTATCTTCTTAACACAACGACTTTAGCCTGATACTACCCCAAACTTAGATTACTCCTTGCCTGCGGCAGCCACACCGTGAAGGTTGTGCCATGCCCCACCTCACTTTGCACCGTAATGCGTCCGCCATGTACCGTCACAATCCACTCGGCAATGGACAGCCCCAAGCCTGAGCCGCTGCTGCTTTCATCGGGCGTGGTTTGGCGGGAACGGGCTTTATCCACCCGATAAAAACGCTCAAATAAATGGACTAAATGTTCAGGCGCAATGCCCTGCCCGTTATCACTGACCTCAACTTTGGCTTGACCATGCTCAAGGGTGGCCTGAATCGTCACTTGGCTACGCGCAGAGGAATATTTGAGGGCATTTTCCAGCAAATTGATAAATAATCGGCTTAATTTACCATAATCAGCCATCAATTCAACTTCAGGGGGTAACTGACTGATGACCTTAATTTGCTTCCGTTGCGCCGCCAATTCCAAACTAGAGATAACCTCAGCTAACAATTCACTTAAGTTGATTTGCTCCAGTTGTAACGGCACTTGGTTATTCTCGGCCCGCGCCAATAAAAGCAACTCCTCCACCAATGCGGTCAAACGGTCAACGGTTTGGTCAACCATGACCAACGTTTCCTGATAATCGGCCACACTGCGCGGCCGCATGGTCAACCATGACCAACGTTTCCTGATAATCGGCCACACTGCGCGGCCGCATGAGGGCCACCTCGACATCACCCTTAAGAATAGTTAATGGGGTTCGCATCTCATGAGAGGCATCCGCAATGAAACGTTTTTGGCGATTAAACGACTCATCCAAACGCGCCAACATGGTATCAAAGGTCGTCGCCAACCGCCCTACTTCATCGTTAGGCAACTTCAAATTGAGCCGTTGGTGTAAATCATTCGCGCTAATGGCTTGCGCGGCGAGGGTAATTTGGTCAATGGGGGCGAGAGCGTTGCTGGCTAAAAACCAACCGCCGATACTGGCAATGGCTAAGGTTAAGGGAATGGTTAAGGCCAACAGGAAAAAAAGTTGGTTTTGTACCTGTTGAATATAAGCGTAATCTTCCGCTACCTGAATAATCGTCTCACCCTGCTCCTTTATAATGAAGGGAACGGTATATAAACGAATCGGCGTTTTATCCGCCAACTGAGCGTACTCAAATTCAGGGCGGCGGCTGGTGATAGCCCTAGACTCAAAGGTAAATTTATCGAAATTACTATGGTCTAACAACGACTTGCCATGCGCGTCTGTCACTCGCCATAAAACGCCCTCTTCAGGCTGATAATTAAGTTCAAGCTGCCCACGCTGCTTATCATGGTCTGCTTCCTCCTCATCATCGTCATCATCGGAGCTATGGCGCAGCTCAAAACGTAAATTGTTCATAACGGCGGCGGCCTCTCGTTGAAGATGATTGTCTATGGTAGCAATCAAACTTCGCTCCAAACCAAAGTAAATCACGAGGCTAAACAGCAACAAAATGAGCGATAAAATCACCGTATACCACAAAGTGAGACGTAAGCGAATGTTCATTCTTCTAAATCATCAAGTTTATAACCCACGCCGCGCACCGTATGAATGAGGGGTGGTTCGCCATGTGCCTCCAATTTTTGGCGCAAATGGCGCACATAAACATCGACCACGTTAGATGCCCCGTAATAATCATACCCCCAAATGCTCTCCCGAATCAAGGTGCGGCTGAGGGGGCGGCGGGGGTGACGCATAAAGTATTCTAACAAACCATACTCTTTCGGGGTCAGTTCAATCTCATGCGAGCCGCGTTTGGCGAGGTGGGTAATCGTATCAAGTTTCAAATCCGCAAACTCTAGCACCGTCATCGCCACCGTTGCCGTTGAAGTGCGGCGGGTCATGGCGCGGATACGCGCGAGTAATTCTTTGAAAGCAAAGGGCTTGGGCATGTAATCATCGGCCCCTGCGTCCAAACCCGTCACGCGGTCTTCCACATCATCCCGGGCGGTCAGCATAATGATGGGCGTGGTTATCCCCCGTTGGCGCAAAATGCGGCTAACCTCAAAACCCGTTAGCCCTGGCAACATGACATCTAAGATAATGACATCATATTCCGCCCCCGCCACCCAATCCAGCGCGGCGGGGCCGTCTGTCGCCACATCAACGGCGTAACTTTCTTCTTCCAGCCCCTTTTTCAAAAAGCGAGCAATTCTTTCTTCATCTTCAACGACTAATAAGCGCATAATTGTCCTTTGTCATTGGTTGTTTGTCATTGGTCATTTGTCCGTTGTCACTTGTTCATGATTAGTTATCCAACAACCAATGACAAAGGACTAATTGCAAATACTTGCAATGGCTCACTTTTACCTTTCACTCGCAACTCTCGCAATTCTACGGTGGTCGGGGGTATTTTTAAGGCATGATAGGTGACAGCGGAGAGAACAATTTCCCCCGCCCCTGCCGCCGACTCCAGCCGTTTGGCCGTGTTAACGGCATCGCCAATGAGGTCATATTTGCGGGTGTTCGCTGACCCCATGAGTCCTTCAATCACCTCGCCCGTGTGTAAACCAATGCCTACCGCTAAATTGTAAGCCGCCAAATGAGGTTTGAGGGCGTGTTGCAGCGCATTTGCGGTTTGCATGGCCGCTTCGGGGTCGCTAAAACGGGTCATGACCTCATCTGCCGTAAAATTGGGTTTATGTCCATGATATTTCGTAATAATTATTTCGGCCTGCTGATAATAATGGTTTAACATTTCCGCCGCTTGTTGCGGGTTCACCTGTTCCGTCCAGGCAGTAAAACCGCGAATATCCATAAAAAGGATTGTCCGTTCGGCTCGATGTAACTGTAACGCCGTTGGGTCATTGACCGCATCCGCCACCAGGTCAGCACTCAAACTCCATTCGGAATATTGCTTAAGTTGAGTAGCTATTGCCCTTAACGAAGCGGCATAATTAGCCCGTTGCCACTCGGTTAAGCCCAACAGAAGGCCAAAAAATAAGGTACCATAGAGAATAAATTGATGTCCATGCGCCTCCATGTAGGTGAGCCAAGAGGCCCAAGTCAGGTCGGAATTCATTTCAATGTCTAGTTCAAGCAACATATACATGCCTGAAATGAGTGAAATTTTAACCATATTAATCATGATATTGGTGGTCATTTGCCAAAAAAAGCTATCCGTTGTCAAAGTTTGCAATGTTATCAGGGACGCAATACAAAAACTCACCCCCCCAAAGAGCCAATGATAAGGGTTTTGAATAAAGCTAATGGGGCCATCAACTAGCAGTTCAAAAAGGGTGTAAAGGCTGAAACCCAGCATGTGTCCGCCAAATTTAGCGTACCAGCGTTGGCTTTGCATCGTGCCAACCACATATGCTTGAATTAACATGGCTAAAAATAAAACGTAATGCACAGGATTGCTTAAATAAGCCTCCCAACCTGTGTCAGTCACTTTACGAATAGCTTGTAACATGGGGTAAAGTGCGCTATTTCGCAAAAATTCACTCAAGACCCGAAAAAAGGGCGAGCCATCGATTTGAACTTGGAGGGACGCGGTACGGTTTAGCCAATTTTGGGGTAAGGGTAAATTTATTGCCATGATATGTTCTCCTGTTAAAGAACTGTTTCTATACTGCGCCAGAGCATAAACTGGAGTGTCAAAATTTCATTTTGACAGGCGAAAGTAAAACTTTCGCACTCCTGAAAAGTTTAATTCATGCCCTTGCTCAGTATAATTGGCGGCTATTTTAAGCCCCATGATAGCAGCAGGGAATGAATAATCGGTGAAATTTTAATGAAAATTTTTTCACCGTACATAATTGGGATTTAATTTAGGAGTCCGCAATCATTTGCGGACAGCCCGCAAAGAATTGCGGACTCCTACCCGTTATCACCTTAAAATTTACAGGTGGAAAACTTTTCACCTAAAGCCCTATGCCACCCACGCGGCCATGCCCGTTGTATAAATCACTTCCTCCTTAGCCGTAAAAATTAAACCCTCCACATTAGGTAATGATTCTAAATAGGCCAAGCCCTGTTCTGCGCCCAAAATGAGGGCAACTTTGGCGTAAATCTCGGCTAAAACGGTGCGCTCCGCCACGACAGAGACGGAAACGGCATCAGTTTGGGCGGGTTGGCGGGTGCGGGGGTCAATGAGATGGTGCATAATTTGACCGTTGCGTTGCCATTGCCGCTTGGCGATGGTGGAGGTGGCGAGGGCGCGGTGATGGAGGCAGAGCGTGGCAAACGATATTTCGGGTTGGAACGGGTGAACTAACTCTATTAACCAACCTTTCGTTCCTGGCGGCGAGTGATAAGCAAAAATGTCCCCACCCGCGTTGACCATGAACGGCCCTAGCCCTTGCAAACGGTCAGCGGCACGGTCAACCGTCCAGCCTTTGCCCATGCCACCTAAATCCACGCGCAAACCGACGGGTTTATGAATAAGACGGCGCGGGCGGTCAATTTCAATGGAACGGAAATCGTAATTTTTAGATACATTAGTCTGGGTGTGACTGGCCGTTTGGGGCGTGATTTGCTCAAAACTACGGTCATAACCCGCTTGCTCTAGGGCGGGCAAAATGGTCGGGTCATAGAGGCCGTTGGTCATTTGCGCCGCGAGTAGCGCGACTTCAAGCGCGCTGAGTAAGGTGGGGCGGGCGGGATATTGCTCATCATTACATTGATTAAAACGGCTGAGGTCACTGTCCGCTTTGAAACGGGAGAGGCTGCGCTCCATGCTGTTGAATAGCTGTTGCACATCAACCAAAATATCGGGCGCAAGGGCGGTTTGGCTATAAAGCCAAGTTTGGATGTGGGTGTTCATGGCTCGGAAACTGTAGCCCGTCCAGAACCAATCGGGGGGAGTTGTTGTCGGTGGCATAAGTATAAAAACACCGTTCTAAAAAACTTACTCATTTATGACACGAGGCCATAAACAATGTTTAATTCCTGCTTCGCTGAGAACTGCCTTAATAAATTAGGACTTACACTCTCTCCACAGGCGTAAATTCCCGTCGAACTAACGGTATTTTTCAAGTTAATCGCGGCGTTCAAATCGCGGTCAAGGGTAAAACCGCAAAAGTCGCAATCATAAGTACGTTCAGCTAGGCTTAATTCTAACTTAACATTACCACAATGGCTACAAGTTTTACTGGAGGGAAACCAACGGTCAGCATAAACCACTTCAACGCCTTGCCGTTTAGCTTTGTAATCTATTTGCCGTCTAAATTCACCCATGCCTACGTCACTGATGGCCCGCGCCAGCTTATGATTTTTCATCATGCCTTTAACATTCAAATCTTCTAATACAAACACCTGTGGCTTTTGGGCGATAATCTTACTCGTTGCTTGGTGTAAGGCATCAGACCTGATATGGGCGATTTGAGCATGGAGTCTCGCCACTTTGAGTCGGGCTTTTTTGCGATTTTGACTTCCCTTAACTCGTCGTGATAATCGTTTCTGCCACCGTTTCAATTGCTTGGTTTTCGCTTTTAACGGTTTAGGATTAGTAAAAGATAAGCCATTACTACAGATTGCCATTGACTTAATGCCTAAATCCACGCCAATCACTTCGCTACTATTTGGTAACGGTTCATTAACGTGTTGTTCCACTTGCACACTAACAAACCACCGTCCCGCCTGTTCTGAGACGGTAGCTGACAGAATTTTAACGCCACAGGTGAGAATATAGCCCACTTCTTTCAGGCGCAACTTGCCTAAACGGGGCATTTGGATTGACCGTTCAAACACCTTGATTGAACCTGTCAGCCTGAAACTGCCTAGTCCACGTCTACGAGATTTGAATTGGGGGAAGCCAACCTCTTTGTCACCTTGCTTAACCCGTCTAAAAAAATTGGCGTAGGCTTTATCCAAATCACGCAATGCCTCCTGCGGCGCGCATTTGCTGACTTCATACATCCAACTCAATTCACTTTGTTTCAATAAGTTTAACTCGCGGTGAAGGTCAATGGCTGAGGGACTTTTGCTCGTTAGATTATAGGCCGCCATCTTTTGAGCCAAGCCCCAATTGTAAGCAAAGCGCGCTGCCCCACAATGTTTTTTACAGGCTGTTTTTTGGTGATTATTTAGTTTTAGCTCAGTTTTGTAACCTTTGAGGATTACCATTTGAGGTCAATTTCTCCTTTGACCCATAGCTCCAAAAGCCGACGCAAGATAA
>JAIFLK010000289.1 GCA_020049115.1 Chloroflexota bacterium
TGAAACACCACACACCAGACATTCCGTTTCGCCAACCTCAATCCTTTTTTCCCCATTCGATCCGCAGTGGATACTGAAACATCGTTACGGGGGCAACTTCAGGTTGTAGCAATGTGCTTTTTTCCCCATTCGATCCGCAGTGGATACTGAAACCACGATTCGTGATAACGTCCAATCCCGCTTCGGACTTTTTTCCCCATTCGATCCGCAGTGGATACTGAAACAATCTGCCGCAATCTTTTCGGTACTCGCTGTAACCCTTTTTTCCCCATTCGATCCGCAGTGGATACTGAAACTCTAAAAGTCTTGAGTGAGACAAGTTAAACTAAAACTTTTTTCCCCATTCGATCCGCAGTGGATACTGAAACAATGGACGCTTTAATCCTTCAAATGAACTTGAAAGCTTTTTTCCCCATTCGATCCGCAGTGGATACTGAAACGTATCTGCATAACCACTATGTGATATTACATGCAACTTTTTTCCCCATTCGATCCGCAGTGGATACTGAAACGTTGTAGGCCAACATGGAATTTCACAGCGATAGACCTTTTTTCCCCATTCGATCCGCAGTGGATACTGAAACAATTTTTCATAATTCTCTATATTCCAGGCAAGCAACTTTTTTCCCCATTCGATCCGCAGTGGATACTGAAACTTTGTTTACATGCCAATGAGCAAAAAATACGAATTCTTTTTTCCCCATTCGATCCGCAGTGGATACTGAAACCTGACAAGGCTTACACCTGATTGTCATATGGTTATCCTTTTTTCCCCATTCGATCCGCAGTGGATACTGAAACGATAAAGGCTGTCTAGGTCTTGTAACGTCAAATTACTTTTTTCCCCATTCGATCCGCAGTGGATACTGAAACGTTGTTAAGGTATAGGGCGTATTTGATTAACAATGCTTTTTTCCCCATTCGATCCGCAGTGGATACTGAAACACCTGAGCGGTTGTGGTAGGGAGAGTTGTTTCAGCTTTTTTCCCCATTCGATCCGCAGTGGATACTGAAACTTCCTTATTCTATCATGCTTGCTAACATCTTTAATCCCTTTTTTCCCCATTCGATCCGCAGTGGATACTGAAACTTTTGGGGCAATCAAAGTATACCGTACTTTACCAAACTTTTTTCCCCATTCGATCCGCAGTGGATACTGAAACAATGAGAAAGCAAGAACTCCCTTAATTCACTAGATCTTTTTTCCCCATTCGATCCGCAGTGGATACTAAAACTGCCAACTGCACTGTTGCGAGCGTCAATGTGACCGTCTTTTTTCCCCATTCGATCCGCAGTGGATACTGAAACTTGAACTTTGTTATTCGCTGTCAATTCAGGTCAGAGCTTTTTTCCCCATTCGATCCGCAGTGGATACTGAAACTCACACACAAAACATTTTACGCTTTTGAACGCAAAACCTTTTTTCCCCATTCGATCCGCAGTGGATACTGAAACGTGCAACAATTACAATTACTCAAATATGATGCTTTCTCTTTTTTCCCCATTCGATCCGCAGTGGATACTGAAACAAGAGTTCATAATAGCGTTTATTTAGGCTGACTCCTCTTTTTTCCCCATTCGATCCGCAGTGGATACTGAAACAGAATCTAAAGCCGATAAGGGCGGGGCGCGGCGGGGCTTTTTTCCCCATTCGATCCGCAGTGGATACTGAAACTTCGCTTTACCAGAGCGAAGGAAGGAACTTTACATCTTTTTTCCCCATTCGATCCGCAGTGGATACTGAAACACGATGGTTCTGCCACCGTTGAGGCCGAGTTCGCTACTTTTTTCCCCATTCGATCCGCAGTGGATACTGAAACTTTCAAATTCAAGGCTCTCGGCTAAAGCGGCGGGGACTTTTTTCCCCATTCGATCCGCAGTGGATACTGAAACACTTTTTAACAAGGTGGAGTCGGGCTGGATACTACCTTTTTTCCCCATTCGATCCGCAGTGGATACTGAAACATTTTAGTACGCCGTTTGATGTTGGTTTTGAGAACTTTTTTCCCCATTCGATCCGCAGTGGATACTGAAACTCCTCAACTGAGGAAACGACAGAATCGGGGGCGACTTTTTTCCCCATTCGATCCGCAGTGGATACTGAAACACAAATATCCTGCGCCGATGCCCTGCAAGCCAACTTGCTTTTTTCCCCATTCGATCCGCAGTGGATACTGAAACTTAATAGCTACGCTGATTATGACAGGCGGGCTAACGATCTTTTTTCCCCATTCGATCCGCAGTGGATACTGAAACGTTGATTGATTAGATGAACTGTTTCGATATGATATCTTTTTTCCCCATTCGATCCGCAGTGGATACTGAAACTTTTGCGGCCTCGGCGGTGGCGGTGGCGCAAAGCACTTTTTTCCCCATTCGATCCGCAGTGGATACTGAAACAACCCTGCGGCGGCGGGGCTGATGTTGACCCCTGCCTTTTTTCCCCATTCGATCCGCAGTGGATACTGAAACTCGCACGCCGCGATGTGTGAAATGTGGTAGAAGTGCTTTTTTCCCCATTCGATCCGCAGTGGATACTGAAACATATTGCGGGGCAATCTGTTTATTGGGGGACGACCAACTTTTTTCCCCATTCGATCCGCAGTGGATACTGAAACAAAATAACGCAACCAACCAAGGTCACCGCAAAACGGCTTTTTTCCCCATTCGATCCGCAGTGGATACTGAAACAAATAATGTTGCCAACCCGCCTGCGTATCGGCGTCTTTTTTCCCCATTCGATCCGCAGTGGATACTGAAACATTGGGTGTCGGTCAACGTACTGAGGTCGAAAGATTCTTTTTTCCCCATTCGATCCGCAGTGGATACTGAAACAAACCTAAACCACCCACAGCCCCGACCGCCGCGCATCTTTTTTCCCCATTCGATCCGCAGTGGATACTGAAACGTTTAATTGTCGCCAGCAAGTCAGGCAGGGCATCCACTTTTTTCCCCATTCGATCCGCAGTGGATACTGAAACTTAGGGCGTTGCTGACAGCGCATCACTTTTAGCGCGCCTTTTTTCCCCATTCGATCCGCAGTGGATACTGAAACTCAATTGGTCAATCATCTGCGCCAATTGGCGTAGCTCTTTTTTCCCCATTCGATCCGCAGTGGATACTGAAACATGTTGTCCTGATTTGGTGGACGCAACCAAGTCAGCTTTTTTCCCCATTCGATCCGCAGTGGATACTGAAACTTATTACCATTTGCATCGCAAAGGTACACTATAGACTTTTTTCCCCATTCGATCCGCAGTGGATACTGAAACAATTTTGTCGCGCATCTGCTCAATTTCTTCTTCCGACTTTTTTCCCCATTCGATCCGCAGTGGATACTGAAACGTTGTTAGGGTGCCAGTTGGCCGAGAAGTGGCACTTGGCTTTTTTCCCCATTCGATCCGCAGTGGATACTGAAACATTGTTAGCCGATATTAGCCAGTGCCAATCAACAACTTTTTTCCCCATTCGATCCGCAGTGGATACTGAAACCATGTATAATTTCAATATTGGTTTATGGGCTACCACTTTTTTCCCCATTCGATCCGCAGTGGATACTGAAACAAGTTGTGATTAGCAAGAATGAGGAGAATGGGTTTCTTTTTTCCCCATTCGATCCGCAGTGGATACTGAAACTTATACTGATTTTTGTAAGTGATTGACGTCTTACAGCTTTTTTCCCCATTCGATCCGCAGTGGATACTGAAACAGATTACATCGAAGTCTATTTCAAAATATACCTCATTCTTTTTTCCCCATTCGATCCGCAGTGGATACTGAAACAACTTGTTGTTTACCTGAGTTTGTGATAAAAAATTAGGACGCAGATACACGCGGATTCGCGCGGATTTTTAAAAACAAACGGAAAAACCTACGTAAATCAAGGTAACTTTCCTTGATTTTTGGCCTAAGGCTAAACTGAGGTTTTTAGTTTTTTTAAAATCCGTGTGTATTCGTGTGTATCCGCGTCCTAATTTTTTATCCCGAACCCAGGTTGTTTGGTGTTTCACTGTACAACTCTACGCTAACTCGTCAGGCAAACTGTGGGCGAATTATGGGGTATTCGCCCAATTTGGAAATTGGGATTATGATATGCTGAAATGAATAGGCGAATGGGCGAGATTGCGAATGGGCGAAATTCGCAATCTCGCCTATTCGCAACCTCGCAAAATAGGAGTTTACTATGAAAAAGCTGCTTTTACCTTTTGCTTTATTACTAGCCATGTTGTTGATGTTAAGTTGTTCACCCGATACGCCGCCGACCAATGTAGCTGCAACGGTGGCTATGACTACCCCCCCCTCAGTCCCCCCCCTGAATCAGGAGGGGGAGGCTATGATTACCCCCGCCCTGATTCAGGGGGGGGAAGGGGGGGGTAATACGCCTGAACCGACGGCTACGTTAGCCCCATTGCCGCCAACGGTGTTGCAGGCAGAGCCTGAATTGGGCGCGGAGCAGCCGTTGGATGCGCCGATTCAACTTAAATTTGACCAGGCCATGCAGCGTGATAGCGTGGAAAAAGCCTTTGCCATTGAACCTGGCGCGAGCGTGGATGGCAAATTTGAGTGGCTAGATGACCAAACATTGCGTTTTAGTTTGAAGGACGGCTGGCAACGCAATCAACGTTATAAAGTGCGCGTGGTGGAATCGGCCCAAAGTGTGGCGGGGTTGAGCATGAATCGCCCCTTTGAATTACGGTTTAGTACGGCGGGCTTTTTGGAAGTGACCACCGTGCAACCTGCCGATAAAGCGGAGGAAATTGCGGCGGATACGGGCGTGGTGGTGGTGTTTAATCGGCCTGTGGTGGCTTTGAGCGAAATTGGCACGGCGGGAACATTGCCCGACCCGTTAACCTTTACGCCGCCTATGAAAGGCAAAGGGACATGGCTGAATACGGCGATTTATCAATTTACGCCCGATAAGCCAGGCTTTTTGCCCGCGACCAGTTATAAGGCGCGGGTGGCGAAGGGGCTGAAAGATAGTTTGGGGCAGGCCATGTTAGCTGATGATTTTGAGTGGCAATTTATGACGGTTTCGCCTGCGGTGGTGGGTAATTTGCCGCAAAATGAGCAACTTTATGTGCGGGCGACTTCGGCTATTACTGTAGCTTTCAATCAACCGATGGCTAAAAATAGTGTGGAGCAAGCCTTTGTGTTACAAAATAGTGACACGGAGCAAACGGTTAAAGGCTCATTCAAGTGGTTTGATGAACCGATGGAATTACTGCCCGATAATCAATCGGGGTATTACGATTATATATATGATGAAGGGCAGGGGTCTGAGATGGTCGGCGTGCAAATCATGGTGTTTACGCCTGCTGAACCGTTGACTTTGGGGGCGAAGTATGAAATGAAACTGCCTAAAGGCATGGTGGGGGCAACCAGTGAAATGGCGAAAACCTCCGTTGATTTTCAGAGCAAATTTACGGTGATTCCGTTACCTAAAATTACTTTTACTAACCCTGATGATGGGGCTGAGGCGGTTGAACTGTGGCAAAGTTTCCAATTGGGTTTTAATGCGCCCATGCAGCCTGAGAGTTTGGTTTTAGGTAAGAATTTATTATTTACCCCTGAGATTTCAGCTACGCAGGTTTATAGTTATTGGGATAATAACAATTCGATGTTTTATTTAAATTTTCCTGTTGAGGCCAGCACGAAATATCAGGTGAAGGTGTTGCCCGAAGGAGTTGCCAGCCGTGACGGGGATGTGTTGACGCAGGGCATTACAGTCAATTGGGAAACGCGGGCGGCGGATGCGGCGGCTTATTTCCAAACGCCTAACTTTGTGGCGTTATATAACGCTTATACCGACACCCTGATTTATGCCTCAGTGCGAAATGTGAGCCAGGTGGATTTGGGGCTGTATCGCTTAGATGAAGATGATCTTGTGCGGATGAGTGGCAATTGGTCATATCGCGATGATTATCGCCCTGATAAAACCGCGCGAGTGGTTACTTGGACAATGTTTACTACGCCGACCTTGAATAGCACTTTTGTGTATCGCATCAATTTGGGTGAAAAGGCGGGGGTGGAGCGTTTGGTGCCTGGTCTTTATTATTTGGAATCTAGGATTCCTGATAAGGCGATTTATCCCGAAGCTGTGAGTGCGGATTATTACCAAACGACACAACGCCAAATTTTAGTGGTGAGTAAATATAACATCACCTTAAAGAGTACCACTTCTGAGGCGATGGCTTGGCTGACTGATTTGCAAAGTGGGCAGCCTGTGAAAAATATCCCCGTTAGATTTACGTATAATTTCTATGGCTACAATAGCGAGTTAGGGCAGGCGAAAACTGCGGCTGATGGGGTGGCGATGGTGCAATATGATGAGAAAATAGTAGATATCTACGATGCTCGTTATGCGTTTGCGGGGGAGGGTGAGGATTTTGCGGTGGTTTCGAGTGAATGGGAGGATGGCATTTCGCGCTGGAATTTTAATAATATCAGTGTCCAAGATTATACCTCGAAATACAGCGCACATCTTTACACTGACCGTCGGATTTATCGCCCTCAGCAAACGGTTTATTTCAAGGGGATTTTGCGGGCAGATGACGATGCTCATTACAGTGT
>JAIFLK010000319.1 GCA_020049115.1 Chloroflexota bacterium
TTGAGATGGCTGTTTTTGTTTATTCCATGCCCATAATGAAAATTGCCTATCATTTTACCATTCCCCGTCCGCCGCAGCCTGAGTTGGACGCGGCAATTCAAGATGCCCTTAAATTGCTGCCTCATTTTCCTGGTGAGTTAAATTATCTTTATCCTGCCGCCACGGCCACGCGGTTAGTGCCGCGTTTTCTCTGTGGCTTACATCAATTAGGCTATCTCGCCAAGCTAGACCAAGAAGTAAAGTTACATCAAATTTACAGTAACGAATTTTACCCCTATCCCATCCTCTATCGCTTCACCAAGCCGATTGTTTACACAATTGTAACGAGTTTAAAATCCACGCGGCGGCCCTGGTTTGCGGCCATGTTAAAACCCGTCAGCCAATTTGTGGTCTCCAATGTAAAAGACCAGGCTATTTTGCAAAGTTGGGGTTTTAATAAAGTGCAAGTCATTCCGCCAGGGATTGACCTGACGCAATTTACTGCCGCGCCAGCCTCATCATTATTACCTAATATTGATGAAAAATTCGTCCTATTGGCGGGGTCTGCCCCGTGGAGTTTGGGGCAATTTGAAAGTAAGGGGATTGATTTATTATTACAGTCTACAACTACCATGCCCAATTTGCACTTGATTTTATTGTGGCGAGGCATGTTATTTGAGGAAATACAACAACGAGTCGCCCAAGCGCGATTGGCTGACCGCGTGGAAATTATCAACCAACGGATTAAGGTTAATGAACTGTTGCCGCGTGTTCATGCCTGTATTGTGTTGGCTAAAACGGCTGATTTAATCAAAGCCTACCCGCACTCTTTGTTAGAGGCATTGGCGATGGGCAAACCTGTTTTGGTAAGTGACGGCTTGGCTTTGGCGGATTATGTGCGAGAACAGGCATGTGGTTTGGTTTTGAGCGAATTTAGCCTCAATCACTTAGTCAGGCAATTGACTGAGCTACAGCAAAATTATGCTTTATATCGGCAACGCGCCGCTGCCTTAGACCTGCGCCCCTTCTCACAAGAGCATCTCATTCAAGCGTATCGCCAATTATATAAGCAACTAATGTAAATAGTTAGCCATTATAACGCTTTAAACGTTATAATGGCTTGAATTATCTAAGCACCATAAATTTTTTGCATCAGATAAATGTCTAGTCGTTGCCCAAATTTATAGCCCACTTCCCGCATTAGCCCCACCAATTGAAAGCCCTCCGCCTCATGCAAATGAATACTCACCGCATTGCCGCCGACAATTCGCGCCAAAATGGTATGTAAGCCACCCGCCTGCCCCGCCCGCATGATGGCCGCCATGAGTTGTTTGCCAATCCCTTGCCCACGCTGGTTCGCCGCAACATAAAGAGATATTTCGCCTGTTTCCGAGTAGGCACAGCGGCCTGACCAGGCACTTAATGAAGCCCACCCCACAATTTGCTCGGCTAACTCCGCTACCAAAACAGGGTGATTGGGCGCGCCATGTTCCACCAACCATACCTCTTGTTCGGCTAAAGTTTTGGGGTCGGTGTCAAAAGTGGCGGTGGTGTTTAAAACGGCCTCATTGTAAATATCGGTAATGGCCGCTAAATCGGTGATATGAGCTTTACGAATATGTAACATAATGTCTCCTACTTTAAACCTGCTTTATAATTACTTAAGACTGACCCGCCAATAAATTCACGTAATAGAGAATTAGGCGGTACTAAATCGGCGGGACACGTCACAAACCACTGCAAAAACGACAGCAGCCGTTTAACCTCCACATGGGCCTCCGTCCCAGGCTCAACCTGACGGAGAAGCGGCTCGGCTAATGGTTTTAACACCGCCAATTCATACGCCAAAGCCGAATTGAACATAATATCCGCATTTTCTTGATAAGGGAAAATCCATTGATGTTCGCCCTGGCGCACTTTCGGCCAACGATTAATGGTATCCGTTGCGCTATAACCGCGATGTTGGGCATCGCGCACAATGCGCCGTAATAAACGAGTATCAGTGGTCGCCACCCGATTATGACGGTCTAAATTTAATTGGGTCAGAGCCGAAACATAAATACGGAAAATATTATCGGGCAAAATACTTGGCACCAACTCTGGGTTCATGCCATGAATCCCCTCCACAATGATGATATGTTCAGGGCTAATCGAACCCGTCTCGCCATGTTCCCGCTTACCGTTCATGAAATTATAACGCGGCAACGTGACCTTATCACCGCGCATTAAATGAATGAGTGTATCATTAAATAGCCCCAAATCTTGGGCATGAATACTTTCAAAATCGTAATCCCCATCCGCATCACGCGGCGTTTTTTCACGCTCCACTAAAAAATCATCTAACCCCAAAATGAGCGGCTTGAGGCCATGCGCCAATAGCTGAATTGCTAACCGTTTGCTAAAGGTGGTTTTGCCCGATGACGATGGCCCAGAAATCAATACTAAGCGCATGAGAGGTTGTAAGGAAGTTAATAAGGTAGCAATTTGAGCCAACCGTTGTTCCTGTAAGGCTTCCGCCACCAAAATAGTTTGTAATAAATCTCCTTGCAAGATGGTCTGATTCAACGCCCCCACATCCCGCACCCCCAATTTATCCATCCAATCACCATATTCATGGTAAACTTTAACTAACATAGGATAAGTTACGGTTGGTTGAAGTTCAGTCGGACTATCACGGTTAGGATAACGTAATACAAAGCCATTGGAGTAACGGTCTAGGGCAAAAAGTTGCAAATAACCCGTTGAAGGCAGCATGTAACCATACATATAATCACGGTGATTGTTAAACGCATAAACGGTTAAATAAGCTTTTTGGCGATTGTTAAGTAAACGTTGCTTATCAGCCATCTTCTGGAGTAACGTTTTGGCTTCAGATAACAATATTTGCTCTTTATGAATGGGCAAATCAGCAATGACCAATTCACGCATGGCCGCCTCAAGTTGCTTGAGTTCCATTTGATTAAATGGTGGGCGGCCTTTCACTTCACAATAAAGTGCGCCAAAGTTCAAACCGTAATTAATCAAAATATCAGCTTCAGGGAAAAGGTCATGGGCCGCGGCCACCAATAACAAAGAGAGTGACCGTCGATACACGCGCCGCCCGTCGCCATTGGCTAAAGTCAAAATTTTCACCTCCAAATCGCGCTGGACGGGGTAAGTCAATTCGCGTAATTCGCCCTCAACCAAACAGGCCATGGGCATTAAGGTCGATTTAAAATCGGCTGATTTGGTGAAATCTTCAATGGTAGAGCCTAATGGCCCGTCTAAAATTTGCCCGTCACTAAATTTAATTTGGGCTGTGGTGCGGGGTAATGTTGCCCGAATATTCAAGTCTGTCATGAGAAGTTTTACCGTACTTTATGGATTTAACCGTATTTTAAGACAAAATTAGGAAAACACAACAACGGATAAAGAAAAAAAACGGATTAAGGAATTTTACCTTTAATCCGTTTGATAGCTTTAGCCTTTATAAGGGTTAAACCCTTATAAAGGCTTTATTACGGCTGAGGCTCAAATGAGAACGAGGCCAAAACTGTTTGCCATAACGCGGCCACCTCTGCGGGCATGGGCTGCTCTAGGGGCGAAAATGTCAATGTATAAAGCGTATTGCCCTGGATAACGAACACGCGCCGCGTCGGGACGCGTTCAGGCAAGCCTTCCAAAAACATGGCGGCTTCGCCACCAACGGTTAATTTACCTTGCGTTACTCCGTAATGAGCAGGCAAGCCGCGTAAGGCTTTTTGTAACATTTCGTCAAAGCCACGCCGCTGGGCAGGCTCAACTTTAATTTCAACCTGACCGCCATTCGCGCCCATAATGACAAGTGGGTTAGATTGCGCGATATTAAAACCAAGCGGGTAGAGCAAACAGAATGAATTATCATCACTTACGAAAAGTTGCGTTGTGGCATCAGGCATACATGCAGCCATTTTAGGCGAACTCAACTGCGCCGATTTCGCCATATATTCCAATTTTGCTTGTTCTGCCGAGAGCGTTTCAGGCGAGGTCACGCTGAGATAAAAATCATAAGCTACGGGGCCATCTAACGGGGCAATCAAATGAAGTTCCGTCATAGTCATGGTTTGCACTTGATACAACAAACCACTACTCCAGCCTAACTCCACCGTTAGCCGTCCGCCAATTTGCGCCTCAACGGGTAACATGCTCGTCGGTTGCCATGATGACCCCGTTCGCGCCCAATGAATCCCCAACCGTTGCGTACTCGTAATGTTGGGTGACCAGGTGGTTTCATCTAACGTCACCCAATCGGCGGGAATTTCTAGCGATAAACCCACCTCTGGCAAAGTCACGCGTCGCCAATCGGTCAGAATTTCCGTTGCGGTCATGGGGCTAATGGGTTGGCTGGCCGTCGGCGTGGTCGTTAAATCAAAGGTGGTATTAAGATTATTGACGGTCAGTTGATACGTTCCCGCCGCCCACCCCGCGACCTCCAATGGCACAACCACCTCAAATGGCACGAGGGCTTGGGTACACATGGCCTCCGTCATGCGATTGGCCTGAATTGTTACGCTAATGCCCGCATTTTGCGGCATGGGCTGTTGAGTTATTTCACCAATATGAACACAACCATTGGCAAACGTTCCCCGCGCCACCACACTGACCGTATCCGTAATAACGACTGTAATATTTTCTAGCCGCGCAGGGCTGACTTCCATTGGCCCGAAAAAACTTTCCTCTGCCTCAACAACCGTTTCCGTTACCGCAGAGGTGGTGGTTATAATGGCCGCATTTGTTACGATAGCCGTATCAGTTATAACGATACTATTCGTCATAACTGGTTGGGCTTGCGCCGCTAATGACGCAGGGGTTGTTACAGCTGGCGCAGGTGGCTGGGCATTACAAGCTATGAGCGAGAGACCAAGCATTACGATAACAATGAAATGTTTAAACATAGATATTTCTCCTTTGAATTAGGTATTTCACTTTATAGACGTTAACTAACTGAGTATCGTTCCAACGTAGAGTCACAAAGCGTAGCCTTATCAAGCTACGCTTTGGGTTATCAGTATTAAAATTTAGTTCATCAAATTACGACTGCACCCAATCCACAGGCGAAGTCAACTGGCCGAGTAGCACGCGGCGCACCCAATCTAAACCCTGAATCGTCAGCCACTTGCGCCGATATTCATCGTCACTATAGCTATGATTCGGCCACACTTGCACAAAATCATCTGGCCCCGCCACCGCCAGGAAGCAGCTATTTTGGGCAAACGGGCCAACCATGGCTAATCCCAGGCCATGTTCAGGCTTAATGTGGCGCGCAATTTTAGCGGCTAATCCCGCAGGTAAATCGGTGGGGTCAAGTTCCAATTGCTCAATCATTGTTGCAATATTTGGAAACTGTTGCGGATTGGTGAGCAGGTGCGCCAAATTTTCTTGGGCAAACCATTGCGCCACCTCGCCCCGTGTAATCACGTCCACCACACTCATCGTTAAACCTCGGTCAGTCAACAACTTCGCCACCACCCCAGGCATAGTATCCGTCCCCGTGCCATAAATCGTCACGCCGAGCCGTTGCCGCAATTCCGCCTCAATGGGCGCAATCAACGCGTCGGCCTCCGCTTCATTATTAGCCTTCGCCGCCACGCGAATGTCCGTAATGCCACCATGCGCCGCTAAACCTACCGTAGGATTGGTTAATTCCATTAAATCTGTAATGACATTATCAATATTACTTTCACCCACTGCCGAAACGCGTAAAATATGCGCCTTAATAATTTTCGCCCCGCCCATGCGCTCAATCAACAGAGGGATAACGGTATGTGTCATCATATATTCCAACTCACGCGGCACCCCTGGCAGCGAAATAATCGCCCCGCGCCCTTGCGTGTCCTCCGCCAAAAAGCATGGGGCCGTGCCAACGGGATTGGTTAAAATTTGCGCGCCTTCAGGAATGAAGGCTTGGCGTTTGTTATTTTCCGCCATCTCTCGCCCAAAACCGCGAAAGCGCGCCCGAATTTGCTCTTCCAATTCATAGCTATAAACCAACGCCCGCCCCGTTGCGGTTGCCACGCCCTGCCGCGTTTTATCATCAACCGTTGGCCCTAAACCGCCACTCGTAATGACCACATCGGCGCGATTGAGCGCAATATTCAACACCTCAACAATGCGCGCGTCATTATCGCCCACCGTCGTTTTATAAAACACATCCACCCCAATGTCTCGCAACATTTTGGCGATTTTAGTGGCGTTGGTATCCACAATCTGACCCAACAATAATTCCGTGCCAATGGCAACAATTTCAACGCGCATTTAGGTTAAGGTAAGCTACAGCGAATGGGTGAAATAAACGAATAAAAACATATTTCTAAACCTCACAGGTTTTCAAAACCTGTGAGGTTTACATAATTCGTTTCATTCACCCATTCGCTGTAGCCATGTTATTTATTGTAACTCTTCGTCAGTGGGACGAGCCAGAATGGTCAGTTCTATCGTGCGTTCTTGACCGTCACGAATGATAGTGAGCGTCACATTCTCACCGACCACGCCGCGCCGACTTAAAAAGGAAATAATATCATCAAAACTTTTTACGGTTTGGTCGCCAATTTTTGTAA
>JAIFLK010000290.1 GCA_020049115.1 Chloroflexota bacterium
TCATGGCAAACTGATATTAGTTATCATACGTATTGTACCAATATCGAATCGGCCAGCGCGACGCTAGCGCATAGTTATCCCGCCCCTAAATTGTCACTTTTTGTAACGCCTGTTAAATATACCGTCCGCGCCAAAGAGGTGGTCTGGAAGTTTTACATTGCCAATGTGGGTGACGCAAATGCCACCAATGTAGTTGTTACGAATACCTTGCAAGGGTTAGCTCTGTCGGGTTATACCGTAGATAACCTGACGGGCTTTAGCGGGCCGACCATCCCGATTACCGCGCCTCTCGGCACGGGCAATGTGCCGATTGCCTTCACCTTCACCAATTTAGCTAAAGGTGAACGGCGCATGGTCGCCATTACGGGTACGGTCATTCAGTGTGAGCCGCTGAGTGTGACCGTTAAGGCGGTGCATGGTTGTTTTGGGGCCACCTGTTCTGAGGCCACTGCTTCGGTCAGCTATGAAACCCCTGACCCGTACCTCTTGACAAATAATTACCAATCCGCAGATTTGCCCATGTGTGATATTGGCATTATGGAGTTTACCACCAAAAACGCCTCGCCTGATGTCAATTTGTATAACACCACCATTACTGAATCGTTGGAAAACTTACAATTAGTCCCTAACCACCCCATAACCGTCACCGTTTATGACGAAAACGGAAATCAGATTACCCAAACCACCGCTTTTACCCCAGAGATTACTACGGGCAGCAACACTTTGTTGATTTGGAAACCGATTTCCTCGCCCGTAGGCTTTACTTATTTAGATGAATTTGCGGCCTTAAATGTCATAAAATTTCAGTTGCCCGTGCGAACCAGTTGTATTCCCAATAGCATTCCTAAATCTAATGCGAAGGCTTCAGCGCAAGGCCCCTGTGGTCGCGGGTTGTCATATACCGAACAGGCCAAAACCTTAAAAACCTTAGAACCCAATATCGCCATCGAAAAATTTGGGCGGACGGCTACGGGGGCCTTTGGTAAAACGGTTTATGCCGCGCCAGGCGAACAAGTTATTTGGCAAATGCGCTTGCGAAACCTGCCCACTAACCGTTCCTACATGGCGCATAATGTCGAAATGGTGGACGAATGGCCGATAAATTTTGAGCCAGATAGCTATAATGACCCCAATAGCATTACGCATACGGTGGTCACAGCCAGCCGCACCATTACGTGGCATGTGGGTGACTTGCAACGGGGGGGTGATTTTTATTTCTATATGACGGGTACGGTCAAAACGGGCGCGGCTTGTGCTACGCCGACTACCAATAAAACGTCGGCGCGCTATGGTTGTGATAATGGTGGTTGTGTCAGTGACATCGTGCCTCAAGATACCGCCGAGCTAAAATCGCAGCCTGAATTAAGTCTTGCGCTCTCGCCCAATAATATTTTGGTTTGTGGCAATGATATTACCGTAACAATTACCAATAAAGGCGCACCCGCCTATTCCGCCTCGCTCACGGTGACGTTACCTAGCGGTTATGTCTATAGCGAAACGGTCAAACTTGGACGCACTGCTGATATAACCAGTTCATCTCCGCCGACCCAAGTCAATTGGATTTGGAATCCCACCGTTATTTCAGGCGCGACCACCGTTAATACCACCACCGTCACCCCTTATTCCTTTGATTTGGTCTTCCGCATGAAAAATGACCAAAATAGCGGTACTTGTTCGCTAGGCGATAAAGTACCGATATATCTGAACTTGGGCTATCAAGCCCATCCGCTTTGTACTGATGCTACCTTTACCCAAACCTTCCTGACCCCAACCCTCAATGTCCTCACCGCGAACCTCAGCATTGATAAATCCCCCATGACCCAAATTCGGGACGAAGGGCAAATTATCACTTGGAGCGTGACCCTTTCTAATGTGGGGACGGCTGATGCGGAACGGGGCTTGATTATTACGGATATTGTCGGCAGTAACTTTATCAATGTGGTCGTCGCGCCTGGCCCCGATGGTGCCATGCCAATTACCAGTACGACTGTTGATAGCAAAACCGTCATTCAATGGAAGGTGGTTAATCCTGCCTATATCTTACAACGTGGCGGAACTAATCAATGGAAAACAGTGGTTACCGCAACGGTACGGTCACTGATTACGGGAACAAGTCGTAATGAAGTGAAGGCGGAGGCCGCGTGTGCCATAGGTTGTAATTATGCGACATTAAAACAGGATACCGCCTATTTAACGCAGTTAAATCGGTTTGATAAACTTGCCCCCAACCAAAAAGTAACTATTGGTAACTTGGTGGTCTTTAATATCTATAACAAACTCACTAATTTGAGCGCGTTATACCAAAATACGACCCTAACTGACACCTTGCCCCCCAATTTAGGCTTTGTGTCGGGCTATATGTCATATATCCACAACCAAGCCCACGACCCCGAACTGCCCATTACTTTTACCGCCCGCCCGCCCACCATTTCCCCCACGCTGTATCAGCCTGGTAATATCGTCTGGAATTTGGGCAATCTGACGGGGACAATTGAGTTGAGTGGTGAAGTTGTGGCTGTCGTGCTAGATTTGCCCATTAACCAAGAGGGCATCACCATGACCAATATCATCAGCTTAACCTATACTGATGATACCATTCCCTATATCTATACCGCCACCTCGACTCCGCCCGTCACCGTTACTGACCCCATCTTACATCTGGCCGAAACCTATATTACGCAACATGGGGATAACTCCCAACTGTGGCTAGAGAATTTTAATGATGGTGCAGCCAATAACTTCATTTCTACGACAGGCTGGAGTCTTAATAGTGGCATTTATAACAATACCAGTGTGGTTTCCCAAACCGCCTTTTTTGGCGATGCCACCTGGACAGACAGCAGTTATAGTTTTATGGTGCGTTCCCTCGATGATAGTGGCACGATTGGGGCTTACATTCGCAGCAACAGTACGGCAACCAATGGCTACCGTATGGAATGGACGACTAATACCTTACGAATAGTGGACGCGGCGACAGGCGCGACCATTGGCAGTTCGGTCAATGTGGGTTTCATCCAAAGCAAATGGCATCATGTAGAATTACGGGCGGTGGGCAATACGATTCAGGTGTTCATTGATAAAGGGGCAACCCCTGTCCTTACCGTCATAGATAGCAAATATACGCAAGGCATGGCGGGTTTTTATACCAATGGCAACATTGCCACCCAATTTGATGATGTTCTCGTGACCCGCGTCGGCAAGATGAGCCACTATGTTGGGGCAAATGATTTGGTAACGTATACCATTTTCATTTCTAACCAGGGACAATTGCCAGGCTACAATCTGATTATCACCGACATTATGCCCAACGGCTTAACGTTATATACCTACACTGTTACGAGTAATGACCCTGCGGCCGCGCTGACGGCTTACCCCGCAACGGGCGATACGGGTACGTTGATTTGGAAGGTTAACCAATTGACCGCCACCAATCCCTTTAATCCTCTCGCTCATTTGGGCCTGACCATTACGGTGGTGATGACGGTAAATGACAACATTACTGCTAATACCGTCTTAATGAATCAAAGTTCTTTGCAATATCAAAATTACCCACCTGGTGGTGGCGCGCCAGGGGTAACTCCGCCCATTAGCCGCACCTATAGTGGCGGACAACACTCTAACGCCATTCAAACCGTTGATGGTGTACCCGTTAAGAGTATGCTGATTGCCTCGCCGCCAATGGCCGCCTCCGCTAATCCGACTGCCACGATTGGTTCTTACGTCACTTACACTATTCTCATGCCCGTTAATCTGATTAGTGCAACATTGTATAATGTCGTCATAACCGACCTTGTGGATAGCCGTTTAGTATTACAAAATGTCATCACCAGTGGCGGCGGCTTGACCTCCTCTATTACCACTGTAGGCAATCGCATTACCGTTACTTTTGGGGCGATTCCGCATGATGAGCAAACTTATATTACGATAACCACGCGGGTTTCCAGTGCGGCGGTCATCAGCAACGGGGCGATTATTACGAACCAAGCCTACATGACCCACAGTGCCGCGCTGACCACCACCACCATTAGCCGCACTAATATTGTTACGGCTAATATCGTTGAGCCTGTGCTGCACATTGCCCAAACCTATCAACTGGCAGATGGGCGTAATGCAACGTTATTGCTGGAGAATTTTAATGGCAGTCTTGGCTCTATCTCTACCAACGGTGGCAGTTGGCAGGTGGTCAGTGGGACATACCGCCAAAATAATTCGGCTGTCGATACACGTGCCTTTTTTGGCGACCCTACTTGGACAGATAGTAGTTTTAGTTTCATGATGAACGTAACCAATACGGGCGGTTCAGTCGGGGGTTATATTCGCCAAAATAATGCAGGTTCTACCAATACAGGCTACCGTTTCCAATGGACTAGCACGGGCATGAGCCTATTTAATGCCGCGACGAATGCCGTTATTCCTGGTCTGCAAACCTTTGGTTTAGGCAGTACGGGCATCATCACCAATCATTGGTATCATGTCGAAATGCGCGCCGTTGGCAACTTGATTCAAGTTTTTGTTGATGATGAATTGGTATTACAAGCGACAGACAGTGCCTTCCCCCAAGGGCGGGTGGGCTTATATGCTAATAGTAATGCAGGGGCAATTTTTGATGACCTTTACGCCACGCGTGTCGGGCAGATGTCACATTATGTCGGGGCGAATGATTTGGTGACTTACACCATGTTCATTTCTAACCAAAATAGTGTGCCTGGTTATGATTTGGTCATCACCAACATCATGCCAGTGGGACTTAACATGGTGACATATACAGTCACGAGCAGCGACCCCCAAACGCAAATTTTAAGCAATCCTAGTGTCGGTGACGGTGGCACATTGGTTTGGAAGGCTAATCAATTGACCAACATTAGCCCCTTTACCACCAATACCCACAGCGGCCTGACCATTACGTTGGTTATGAGCGTGGCCGATTGGATTAGTGCCAATACGGTGCTGATGAATCAGGTCTTCCTAAATTACAATGCCTTGCCGATAACCACTACGCCCATTACGGTTAATCGCAACTATGACGGCGGACAACATTCCGTAGCCATTCAAACCGTTAATCCAAGCCTCACCAAAACCGTCACCTTTAGCCCTGCACCCACCCCCACGTTAGGTTCATTGGTGACATATACCTTAATTGTGCCAACCCGCCAAATCACCGCCACCATGTATAATGTGCGGATAACGGATACTATTACCAGTGGTTTGCTGATAGAAAGTGTGGTGGTTACGGGGGGTTACAATGCGATTGTTACGCCAACCACCAGTACGGGCTTAATTCAAGTGACCTTTGATAGCATTACCCATGACAGCCAAGCCTACATTACCATTACGGCGCGCATTTCTAATGCCTCAGTGGTCTCAGGTTCGGTTATCACGAATATAGCGACCATGAGCCATAGCACCGCCTTGGTTATCACAAATAGTAATGTTGTAACTACAGTGGTCAGTGAGCCGAAAATTACCATCACCAAGCGCAGTAGTTTGGTTGGCCCGCAAACCGCGCTATATACCTTAACATTGACCAATACGGGAACAAGTGTGGCCTATAGTTTGATTGTGACGGACTATATCCCTGTGGGGCTGACCATTACGAATATTTCCAATAGTGGCACCTGGCTACCCACGCCGCGCCTCATCACTTGGGCAGTCAGTAGTTTAGCGGTCAGTCAAACCCTGAACCTGACCTATACGGCGCAACTCAGCCAAGCCGTTTATACCGCCACTATCTTTACCAATACCGCCGTTGTCCAAAGTCAATCGCTGACTGACGGCACGCCTGGCGCGCGGACATACCTTACGACTACGACTAACACGCTCAATATCCCGATGGGAACAATTGGTAATTACGTTTGGTATGATTTGGAGCGCGACGGTCATCAAATTACGGGGACGAATACGCCCATTTCTAACGTGTTGGTTAATCTTTATGACAGTTCGGGACAATACATTACCCAAACCCGCACCAACGCGTCAGGGTTATATACCTTTACTAATTTACCCCTGAATGTGACGTATGTGGTGCAGATAGACCCCCAAAATTTCATTTCAACAAACCCGTTGACGGGCTTTACCCAAACATTATTAAATGCCACTGGCACTCAAACCGATTCCAACGCTTCGGAAAGTGCGACCTTTGGGGTTAGTGGGCATGGCTATGCCGTTACAACCACCTTAACTAATGCCTTCACCCAAGATTTGAGTCTTGATTTTGGTTTTGTAAAGGTGGTAGAAATTGGCAATTATGTCTGGTTTGATGAAGACCAAGACGGTCAGCAAAATGAAATCATGTCACATGGCAAAGATAACATAACTGTTACTATAACTTACCCTGATGGCCGCGTCTTTACGACCTTTACCGCCGCGAATGGTTATTACACCTTCACTGTACCAATCAGTCAGGTTTACACCTTAACCTTACTGGCGAGTAACTTTAACATCGGCGCGCCGTTACAGGGCTTAACCGCCACGGTGCGTAATATTGGTGATGATATTTCTGACTCTGATGGTTTAGTTTCAGGTGGCGGCATGGTCATCACCATGA
>JAIFLK010000083.1:0-481 GCA_020049115.1 Chloroflexota bacterium
AATGTTCTCGCTGTTCGGGTTGACATAAAAACCATCAATCCCATTGAACGGACTAGCTTTACCCGTACCCGCAGGTATCGGCACAACCCCTAACTTATCGCCTAAATCTTTCTTATAGTCGGCTAACGCCCACGGGCCATTCACAAAGAAGGCCGCTTCACCTGAACGAAAAGGAGCTTCTGCCACGCCATAATCGGCATTAAAGTCCGCACCCGCTGCTTTCAAGTCTAAGAAATATTGTAACGCATCCGCCCAACCACCTTCACTCGCCACACATTTGCCCTCGGCATCCATCAACTTACCACCGAATGAGCCTGACCAACCAAACATGTGATACGCCCCAATAAAGGAGGTTAATTTCGCCCCACCTTTCACCGCCGCTAATAATTCAGCAGTGGTCGTTGGCGGAGTTTTCACGAGGTCTTTGTTGTAATATAACGCCACAGCCTTGGCTGATTCTGGCACGCCATACAACTTGCCA
>JAIFLK010000083.1:524-7053 GCA_020049115.1 Chloroflexota bacterium
AAATCACCTAAGCTATCATTCGGGGCAATGAACATGTCAGGGCCTTCACCTGCGGCCACTTCGGTTTGCCATTTATTAAACACTTGGTCAAACGGTATTTGTAATACATCTATGGTTAAATTGGGGAACTGAGTCTTCGCCTTCGCCACTAATTCAGTTAAGGTCGCTTCCTCTGAACTACCCGTTTGATAGGCATGCCATAACGTAATCGTACCACCAGCGGCGGCCTCTTCTTTAGCAACTTCCTTGGTTGGTTCTTCTTTAGCAACTTCCTTGGTGGGTTCTTCCTTAGCAACTTCCTTGGTGGGTTCTTCCTTAGCTGGTTCTTCCTTCTTAGGTTCTTCCTTAGCTGGTTCTTCCTTCTTAGGCTCTTCCTTAGATGCAGGTGCGGGAGTGGCACCACCACCACAAGCGGCAAGTAACATTGTCGCAACAATCAGTAAAGCAACTAAACTCCATAAATTCTTTTTCATCGGGTAAAACTCCTCCTTGAGGTAACTACATTAAATAACTGTTAAGTTTAACACTTTAGATAGGCTAGATATCTAGCCCCAAAATTTTAGCACGTCGGTTATTACGTTTTTACGATTCTCCTAATAAAAATAACCTCCTTATTTTTAAATAAGCTAATGGCTACATTTTATGGGCATTACTAATTAAATAGCCATATTCAGACTAAATCATTATATACCCTGCCCTAAAGTATGAGCAAAAAACAACATTTGACTAATCAACTAGCTAATACAAAACCAGTATAATGTTGACTAATCAATCTTATACTAGTCAATCAAATAATATCACAAAGCAGAGAAGTTGTCAAGCCCTTTTTTGAATTATTTTTTTAGCTGTAAATTTTCAGAGGATAGCACTGGAGTCCAAAGCCGTAGGCTTTGAGGAGTGTGACAAAGCCTATGGCTTTGGACTCCGTATCCCCAATTATTTACGGATGGTTATTTTTTAGTCGCGCGATATTGGCTCTATTTATGGTAAAACCCGCGCCACTATCTCTCCATTATCGCCAGCCGCGAAACCGTGATGGGTTTATCGACCATGAAGCTAAATTTGACTAACTCAGTTGTTAGGGTTGGTAATGCCATCTGATAATGATTAAATTCATCTGTTAAAGAAAGTTGCGCCATCTGTTGGTCAGCTTGCCAAATGGCTAGAGTTGCGCCACCGCCTTGAGCAGTAACTTCTAAAGTTAAAGGAGAGGTTGAGGCATGATGCAAAAATAACTCAGCTTGGTCATTAATGACGCGGCTGACGGGTTCGTCGTCATGTTTACCCCACCCCTCGCCGAGGCTGAGATAAGGCTGCACCACCGTTTGGGGCGGAGTTCGATAGACTTTGAGACGACCATCATTATAGACAGGTGTGGCCTGGGGCATGGCGGCCTGTAGCCATTTTTCTGTCCCTTCGCGCTCAGGGCCAGGCGGCATTTGCCAGTAATCTAACACAATATAGCGCAAATTAAAATCATAAAAAATCGTGGGCGCAATTTCAGCGAGAGGTTGGTCAATAATATCTGCAACCAAATATCGCCAATGTTGTAATAAAGGCGTGCGCCAGGCCAACTCTAAGGGATTATCGCGCGAGGTGTAAGCGGTCAGCAACCGCTTGCCATGCACCGTTTGATAGAGCAACGGCGTGGGACGGTCCCAATTCATGGGCAAAGCGGCAATGGTAAAATCGCCAGGCTCTTGGGCTAATTCATGGAAAAAGGCAGGCGTGTCAATTAAGGAAATGGGATAGGGCGCGGCTAGAAATTCAAAGCAGATGAGGACTGTCGCAACTAATGGTAATGCAATGGGCAAATAGCCATGCGTGAGGAGTGATACACGCCCTCGTGTATCACCGTTAGCACGGGGGCGTGCTAACTCCACTATGGCTAGACTAGACAATACCCCCAAACTGAGCATGACCATCAAATCATAGCGGCTTAAGGAGCGAGTAAGATTAAGGAATGGTACAATTTGATATAGTAACAAATAAGGCAAGGGCAAAGGCCAATCCCCCCATGAAACTATTTGCCCGCCAATGTGCAAATAGGGGCCGAGGGCTAAAATGAAAAAAGAGCCACCGATGAGCAACCAAAATTTAACCAGAGGTTGTCGCCACTGAGTGATAGCAATGTACAGCCCCAATAACAAAGGTATAAAACCCATGAAAATTAAGCGTTCTGAAGTAGTGCTACTGAAATTTTCGGCCAGATTTTTCACCCAATTACCCCATAATGGGTGCATTTCGGAAGGCGTAATGAAGGCTAGTAAATCGGCAGATAAGGCAATATTTTGGGCTAACCCCGTCTCTAGGTCAGGCCGCTGGCGCGCATTTTGCATCATAGGAATGAGCAAGGGCGACATGAGCAGGGCAAAGAGGCTGCCAATTAATGTGACGACAACAAGGGGAGTCCAAACCTCACAGGTTTTTGAAACCTGTGAGGTTTTTAGATTCCACATCGCCCAGAGCATGGTTATTCCCGTAAAAATTAGCAAATATAGCGTGTGATACCAATCCACTAACGTGGCGAGAATGAGAAACAGCGTACATAAGGCAATATGACGATAGGGGAGGGTCGTGAAGCAAGCCATTATAGGGTTTGAAACCCTATAATGGCTAGAATTATCAACTACGTTCAAAGTACGAATCAGCCACAAGGCATAGAAAGGCGGCCATATCAGGCTAAAAACTTGCATGTGGCCTAACAAATGGGCGAAGTGAAACGGTGACATGGTGAAAATCACCCCGCCCACAAAGGCCGCGAATCGGCGGGTTGGCACGTCGGCTTGGAGACTTGGTTCGGTAACTTGGCTTAACACATAAAGTGACAGTAAATAACCCCCATAACCAGCCAAAGTGAAGCTGACTAAAACCACACTGTTATAAGCCACCGCCAAACCAAAGTTCAATTGCAACGGCAATGTCCACCAGCCGTTAAAAATGTTAAGGGTGTGAAATTGCAAACTCACGCCCGTTGGCGCGTATAGATAAGTGGTGAAATAGGGGTTGCTTGGCTCAACCAACATAGCCTGCTTCACCCACCATAAATTCCAATAATTTTGCCAACCGTCAAAACCGTCACCAGGGATGCCATCCGTCAGATGTAAGGCGGTGGGCCAGGTCATGAGGAGGGTGAGGAGGAAGTAAGAAATGAGAATTGAGAGGTGAGAGGTGAGAGGTGAGAAGTAAGATTTAGATACCAGTGCGGCGTTGGAGTTGGTTGAGTTCATCGAAGCGACTAATGGCAAAGGGGGCTAGGGACACAGGTGGGGTTTCATCTAGGGCAAGGGCGGCCATGATTTGCCCCAATAACGGGCCAAATTTGAAACCATGCCCCGAAAAGCCGGCGGCTATTGCGATATGTGACCAATCAGGGTGGCGGTCAAGCACAAAATGATAGTCAGGGGTATTGGTGTAAAGACATGTTACCAAGTTAAAGGGCGCGCTAGCATCTAAATGGGGAAACCGTTGGCGGACAAATTCTTGTATTCCTTGAAGAATATCCTCATGCCAGGGTTGCCGTTCATCGGGGCCAGCTAAAGGTATACCCGTATGATGCCAGCCCACTTTAACGCCAGGAATATCTACTTGTGGTATGCCATAAAAAGCGTTAGTAGCGTGATAATCCACAAAAACGGGCATATCGCCAACTCTATGCGAAAGGGTAGGGTGAGTGACGGGAAAATAAGCCAATTGCTCCTGGGTGACTTCTAAAGGTAACTCTAAATTAAGGTTACGGCACATTTTAGGAGTCCAACTGCCCATTGCCAAAACGAGCCGCCCCGCCTGCCATGACTCCCCTGACTGACTACGAAGGCGCACCCCCGCCTGTTGCACAACAATTTCTTGGATACGCTGTCCCGTCATGGTGGTCACACCATTGGTCTGCGCCAGCCGCCACAGGGCTTTAACTGCAGGCGTGGCAAAATTGACTCCGCCCTGGGGCTGATAAAGAGCTTCTGCACCTGCCTCTAAGTGAAATTGGGGAAAACGTTGGTTGACCTCCGCCGCAGTCAGTGACTGGTATGAGATTTGGGTTTGGGCAAACGTATTCTTAAGGGTTATTAACTCAGGGTGGTCAATTGGCCCCATGCTGAGTAACCCCGTTTGCTGTATCAACGGCTCGCCCGCCCGTTGACTGAGTTCAGCCCACAGGGGATAGGCCAGTTTTGCCATTTCGACATAAAATGGCTCGGCATAATCATAGCGAATAACTCGCCCGTCGCCATGGGAACTGCCATGCGTGTGACCAGGCTCATATTGGTCAAGCAATAAAACTCGCCCCCCGCGACGGCTGAGAGCTTCGGCGGTGGCCGCGCCCACAATGCCACCCCCCAGAACAATAATATCGTAACTTTGCATTATAAACAACCTCGTGTTATTTTAATTGGCTACACAATAGACATTATACCGATTTCATGATTTTCGTAGGGGCAAGGCTTGTCCCTGCCCACAATGGGGGCAAGCACAAGGCATTGCCCCTACAAAATGTCAACGATTTTTTAATCGGTATAAACTCTAATATAGCCCTTACTTTACTACAACTTACTCATTTTTGCCATATTGCCCTTAGATTTGACAAGCAATAAAACTGCAACTACAATGGTTACAGTTTAGCCAGGATGATCAATTTCATGAGCATCAACAGTCGTTTCACCGTAGCCATTCACATGTTGGTTTTATTATCATTGAATGAAAACAAATATTACAGTTCTAAATTCATCGCTCAAAGTGTCAACACCAACCCCGTATTTATTCGGCGGATTTTAAGTAGTTTGGTAAAGGCCAACCTCGTCACGACCCAATTAGGCGTTGAGGGTGGAGCCAGCCTAGCCCAACCTGCCGAGCAAATTACGTTACTTGACGTTTATCGGGCGACTGAACCAGAATCCCTTTTTACGCTTCATCACAGTGAACCCAACATGCATTGTTTATGTGGGCGCGCGATTAAGCCCATTTTAGGGTCTATTTTTACTGAGGCTGAAATGGCCCTGACGCAAGTGTTAGCCCAAACAACCCTGGCTGAGGTAAAACAACAAATTCAAAATAATACGTTATAAAAACATGGAGCATAAAATGAAAATTGCCGTAATTGGTGTCGGTAACGTAGGTGCAGTGTTAAGCCGTCGTTGGGCGCAAAATGGTCATCAAATTTTTTTGGGGGTGCGTGACCCTCATAGTGAAAAAGTGCAAAAATTATTAAAAACTACCTTAGATAATGCCCAAGCAACCTCGGTAGTGGAAGCAGTGGCGGCGAGCGAGGTGGTTGTTTTGGCTACGCCCTGGGAGGCAACCGCACAAATTATTGCCGCAGCAGGGGATTTAAGTGGTAAAATTGTGGTTGATTGCACCAACCCCATCAAGCCCAATTTGGACGGATTGTCGATTGGTTTAGATAACTCTGCGGGCGAGTTAGTGGCGCAGTGGGCCAAGGGCGCGCAGGTGGTGAAAGCCTTCAATAGCACTGGCGCGGGCAACATGGCGAATCCCGTTTATGCGGCAGGACGAGTGACCATGTACATTTGTGGGAATGAGGCCGAGGCCAAAAAAGTGGTCGCGGGTCTCGCGAATGAGCTAGGCTTTGAGGCGATAGACACGGGTGATTTAACCATGTCTCGCTATTTGGAACCGTTGGCGATGGTCTGGATTAAATTGGCGTATGTTCAAGGGTTGGGGGCAGATTTTGCCTTAAATGTAGTCAGGCGTTAGACTATGAAAACTCTCATTTCTAAGGACATGAAGCCTATCTACTTAAGATAGGTTGCAGGCCCTTAGGGTTAAAAAACTATAGCTCATGTTAGATTTTGCCGCAGTTACTAGGAAAGAAACAACTTTATTTGAATTATGTGGTCAGCTCACCCCCAACCAATTACGTGACATGACCAATGAAATGATTGATACCATACTCGACATGATTGCTGAATGTACGGATGAAGATGTCATGTTTGAATATCGTGACTCACAGGCGGAAGATAAGGTGGCAGCCTCATCAGATGAAGTTAATATGTCCTGGACGTTAGGCCATGTGATTGTCCATACCACGGCTTCGGGTGAGGAGGCCGCGGCGGTGGCTGCGGCTTTAGCACGCGGCGTACAACCCGAGGGGCGGTCACGGTATGAAACCCCCTGGCAAACCATCCAAACGGTGGGCCAATGCGGTCAACGGCTCGAAGAAAGTCGGCGTATCCGCCTAGCCAGTTTGGGCATGTGGCCTGATAAACCGCATGTAGACAACCATATCACCCTCTCATTTTTAAGCGGACCAGTTAATGCCCCAGCGCGATTTTGTCTCGGTTTATTACACGAATCTTCCCATTTAGAACAAATACGGGAAATTATTCGCCAAGCCAAAGTAACTCACACTGAGTGAAATGAGTAGGAGTCGCAAAGTTTACTTTGTGTACACCAAGCAAACTTTGCGACTCCGCTTATCCGACAAAAACTAAATGAACTATACTGAATATCAAACGAAAACTACACTTTCGGCGCAGGAGTCCGCAATTATTTGCGGGCTGTCCGCAAAGGATTG
>JAIFLK010000354.1 GCA_020049115.1 Chloroflexota bacterium
CCCTCACCCCTGCCCTCTCCCAAAGGGCGAGGGAGTATCTTGTCTCCCCTCGCCCTTTGGGAGAGGGCAGGGGTGAGGGTGATTTAGTTATTGCGCCCAAATCTTGAAATACTGATTCTTGTCTGATTTATTGGGGCTTTATTATGCAAACACCTCACCCCTGCCCTCTCCTACGTAGAAGAGGGAGTAAAGTCTCCCCCCGATGTCGGGGGGATTAAGGGGGGTAGGCTTTGCTTTTGCGTAAGCCCTATAAATAACATACAAGGGCTTACGCATGAGTACGAAAATCTCATTTCCGTCTGTCAAAATAAAATTTTGACACTCCTGTTTGCTGCCAAATTGTATTTACTTTTATCATACCTCCTTGCGGCCATCAAAAATCAAATAATAACAGTTACACCTAAACAATCATTAACTTTATTCGGTTTGAGTAGAGTCTCTATGATGGGATGAACTCGGTTGGGAATAACGTGGGGAATCAGGTTGGAGATGTTTAACTTGTGGCATGGTTGCCACAGTGCTGGCTTCTTGGGTGGTTAGCTGTAGAGCTAAACCTTGATACGCGACGGTATAGTGGTAAATAACCGCGACAGGTCGGCCTAGCCGTTGCTCTAACTCGGCTAAAAATTGGGTGCGTTGAGCGGTATCAAGGGGCTGATGAAATTGAATGATATAAATCACAACTTTACCTGATGAGGTGGGAGGAGTTGGCTTAGAATGATGGCTTAAAAATGGGGTTGATTTTAATACTGTGGCTGTTGCGGACGCAACACCCACAAAGAGTGGGGTTGTTGTGGGGGGATATTGGGGAGACAAAGAGGTCATTAACTGGTTAGATGAGGTAACGGGAGTTTGATATTCTGAGGCACAACCCGTTAATAAAGTGGCTAAAATTGCTGCTAAAGCAATCAACATAAGGACTTCCATAGCCTGTTTGAAACGGGCTGATAAGGATTGGGTTGAGTGAAGTAGACTTAATTGCGCTCATTATAAACGTCTTAAAAAAATTGTCAAACTCAGTTGAGAGCATCACTAGGATTAATGGGCTATCAATAAAACAAAAAGAGTGGGTTTTGAGACCCACTCTTGACCAAATAGCTAGAATTGCGTTAAGTAACTTATTTAATTGACCCGAATGAAGGTGTTATGATAAGCATCAAACCATTGGGCGAGGCTTTTCACTTGGTCTTCAACTTCTTTTTGTCTCGCTTTGGTTTTAACATCATCCATCTGCTTGAAAATCTCGTTTTGCACCTCACGGGGATTAGGGACCCGACGGAAAATAATGGGGCTACCGCCAGGCATTTCTATCTTCACATCACCAATCTTAAACAAGGTATCAATAAAGCCGATTTGGGTAAAGCTAATGCTTTGAATTTTACTCAATTCAACCTGGTCACGCTTTTCGGCAAAATAGAGGGGCTTCTTCTCTATATCAATCAATTGCTTATCAGTTAGAATGTAGAGGTCATTACTCCAATCAGCCAATTCCCACCAAAAACGGAGTGAAATAATGATATAAATCGCAATAACCACGAAATCAAGGTAAGGCATCACGTCATTTAATGAGGCTAGGCTCGGCACAAAACGCAAATAGACATGTAAACCCGCAAAGTAGATGACCACGAAAACGGTCACAACAATAAAACTGAGCATAGAATCAACCACATGCCATAAGAGGTTAAGCCAATGTTTATGCCAAATTTTTTTGGCATTGCCAGGCACACCATGCAACCGCCAGGGTAACACCCCATCCCAAAAAGTTTTATTGGTATCGTTGAAACTTTTTCGAAACACCCCCCAACGACTTAGCTTAGGCGGCGGTGGGCTATCTACCGGGGCCGACATCCAAGCATCACTTTTACCCGTACTCATCTGTTTACGCAAAATAGTTTGCAAGCCACCCAAACCACTTTCCATCATCATCACTTTTCTGTGTTCCGCTTGTTCCTTAAGAATAGTTTCAATGATATTATGAGCAAATATCTTATTAGGCGGAGGCACAAACCGCCCCACGAAAGGCAGCGTTGTAAGCCAGTTATATAACTGCGATGTTTGAGGAGCTTTGTCTAACAAAATATGACCATCAGGGGCAGCAGTTTCAATCATTAAATCGCAATATCCTAACATATTCCCCATGAAGCCCGCCTTAGTAACAACCTTTTCTACTTTGACAAGTTCAGATTGGGCCTGGTCTTCATGCAACAAGACTAATTTTTCCCGTCTAACGACTCGTTTAGTCGTAACCACAAGGTAATCATTCCGCCAGTCCACCCAATTCCATAACACCCACAAGATAAGAACCACCAGCAAAACCGCAAATAAGGACATGGTCATGGGCGACGGGGAGAGCGCAAGCATAGAATTGTAATAAAAACGATTTACCACTTGCATCAAGTAAGACCATGAAAGCCACAATAAGGCCACCACACCCATAAATATCAGCACAAAAGTCTCACGAGTAGGCCATATAGTTTGCGTTACGGGAACGCGGACTAAGCCTGGCGAAGGTGGAGTCACTAAACTTAAGGCAAAAGAAATCCAGTGGCGATGACAAGCATAAATCACCTCCTCCTCCTCCCGTTTATCATCAAATTTGAAATCAGCAAATTGTAATTTTTGCCGAATATTCGCATCAGGGTTAAGACATGCCCCAAAATCGGTGTTATTTTTTCGTAAGTAGGTAAAGGTACTTTGATTGATGAAAAGTAGCTCCGTCCGCCCCATAGCCCATAACCCTTTGCCAGAGGGTAAGCCAAAAAAGAGTTCATTCTCTCCATAACTATATTGTGGCAATTGTTTATATCCCTCAGAGACCGAACCTTCAGCTTCAGGCGAAACTATTTCATACCGTTCAGGGTTGCCAGGGGGTCGTTTGCCATCTTTATTTAAGACCCGCACCTCAATTTTGCCGTTATAAACCATATAATACCGTAGGCCTGGGTCGCCTTGACGATAGATATACCGATTCGCGTCAAACACCGCCTGCGCCACCGTCCAGGCCAACAAGGCTAAATCTGCGCCAGTGACTTCACCAAAAAGCGTCGTTTTTTGTAAATGTGACATGACAAGGCTACGGTCTAAAAAGGATTTTAAGACCGTACCATGAGTCTCATTTAACAAATAATCATCTAAAATATCTTGGTTGACCGTAAAACAAACCAGCGGGGCCACCACCTTAAAACTCACCTCTTTTGGCTCAGACAATAACGTCAAATAGTTACCACGTGTCATAGTGATTTTTTGCAATCTACCGTTACCTTCACACGTCACCTGTAACTCGCCAAAGTCAATCACCAGTAAATCACCCGCTTGATAACGCGCCTGTAAATTGGCTTCATCAGGAAATAACTCAACATTAACATGGGGCAAGATGTTGGCTAACTGCTCAATCGTTAAGATATTAAAAAATGATAAGGGTCGAATACGGTCAGCAAAATCACTATCCCGAATGACTCGGCTACTAAAAAGTGCGGCAAAATCAGGGTGTTGGTTATAAAGTTGCACAAATTTATCTTTAGGTATTTTGAACAAATAGAGCGTTTCCATGGCAATAATAGACAGGCCATGAGGCACACGATAAATTAACGAAAAATGCCCAAAGAACTCCCCTGATTTTAACACCCCCGTAGCGGCATCTGCCCCAAAAGCATGACTAATTTGCTTTTTAGCATGACCTTGGCTAATAATGAAAAAATCATTGGCAACATCATCAGGCTTGATGATTTGGTCACCAACCCCAAAGGTAACTTCCTGCACACTTTGCGCGATTTGCTTCACTATCCCCACATCTAGGGGACGAAAAAAGGGGTTTTCCTGTAAACGAATTATTAATTCCGCGATACGTGGATCCATAAAATGATTGTCCTCCCTGAAAGTCTACACAGTTTACATAATCCTATTATAACATCACTTTTAAAATCTGTGAACCTCTCACCTTAAAAATAAGCAAGTCAGCAAATCAGCGTTCAGCGTTCAGCAAAAACGGAGTGCAACGGGCTGTAGCCCATTGCACTCCGCCTCAAAGCCTACGGCTTTGGACTCCGCATTTGCTGATTGCTGACTCACTAACCGACTGACTAGTACAGCTAGGCGTAAATAAGTGCGTAGTTCGCCCAGCCATTATAAGGTTTTGAACCTTATAATGGCTTGAAACTTATTTAAGCCAAGGTCACCTGATGACTCAACAAATCACACTTGACAGGACACTAGCTACTCCAAATCAAACAACACATCCAACAACTCTTCCGATAATTCATCCAATTTATCTTGCGTTTCAGCCTCATTCAAACCATCTATCAACGTTTTTAACTGAATAGCTTGCGTTTTCGTCAGCGCGCCACCATCCAACAACCCTTGCGCTCGTTGCAGCAACGCAGCAGTTTCCGCATCCATTTCAGGCGAGACCTCCTCTAATTCAACCTCACTTTCCTCATCATCAAAATCATCGTCGTCCTCAAAATCCTCATATGTATTCAACTCCGCCAATTGTCGGCGCGCCTCGGCCAATTCATTTAAAGTTAAAGTCGCTTGCGTGGCCTCAACCGTAATGGCCTCCTGGCTGCCCGTCACATGGTTGGTCGCCTTAACATTCAACATACCATTCACATCAAAATCAAAACGCACATGCACCGAGGGGTTTTCGCCTGGCTTCGTTGATTTTAAGTTTTTTATCATAAACTCGCCCAACAACGTATTCGCTGAGGCCTGGGGCGACTCCCCTTGATAAACCTTAATTTCTACCGTATCTTGATTAGGGTGTAAGGTGTAAAAAATTTCCTCTTTGGTCACGGGAATCGTTGTATTGCGATGAATTAAGACAGTAAAAATGTCAGGAATCACTTGCCCATTCATAATCGTGGCCGACTCAATCCCTAAAGAATAGGGTGTAAGGTCAACTAAAATAGAGTCAACAGGTTGCCCCGCAATAATCGCCGCTTGCACCGCCGCGCCCAAAGCCACCACCTCATCAGGGTTAATTTCCGCATCTGGCTCAATCCCCGTAAATTCCTGCACCAAATTCCACACCGCCGGCATGCGGGTGGAGCCGCCCACCAACAGCACGCGGCTCAAATCCCCCACCTCCAGTTTAGCATCAGCCAACACTTTTTTAAGCGACTCCGTCGTTCGATTGAGCAAATCTTCGGTTAACTCTTCAAACTCCCGCCGTAAGAGCAGCTCATCCAAATGCAACGGTGTACCGTTATGTTCCGCCAGATACTCTTCCCGCAAATGGGTTTCAGGAAAAGTTGAGAGTTCAATTTTCGCCATTTCTGCCGCATGGCGTAAACGGGCTAAAGCCAAGCGATTGCCATGCAAAGAGGTTTTATGTTTAGCCTCAAACAATTTATGAGCATGTTCAGCCAACTTATAATCAAAATCATCACCACCCAAACAAGTATCGCCGTGGCTAGCACGCACCTCCACCACCCCGCCCATCATCTCCACCAACGACACATCAAATGTCCCACCGCCCAAATCATACACCAACGCCATCTGGTCATCATCTTCATTCAAACCGTAGGCCAAAGCTGCCGCCGTTGGCTCATTAATAATTCGCACCACCTCCAGCCCCGCAATTGTCCCCGCCTCTTTGGTCGCTTGGCGTTGGGCGTTAGTAAAATAAGCAGGCACCGTAATGACCGCTTTGGTTACGGGCTGCCCCAAACTTTCCTCGGCAATCGTTTTTAGTTCACGCAAAATAAAAGCCGAAATTTCCTGCGGCGAAAATTCGCGATCGCCTAACTTTATCCGTTCATCAGAACCCATCTTACGTTTAATTGACCGCACCGTATTGTCAGGGTCTAATACATATTGATTGAGCGCAGGCCGCCCCACCAACCAACCCACCTGTTTCGAATAGGCAACCACCGAGGGAATAATCTTCTGGTCACCCTTCGCCAACAAACGCGGCTGACCGTCTTGCACAATCGCCACCGCCGAGTTGGTCGTCCCTAAATCAATCCCTACTATTATTTCGCTCATGTTACTCAATTCCAAATTAGGAATTAGGAATTAGGAATTAAAAACTTCCTCCATTCCTAACTCCTAATTCCTAATTAGCTCTCGCTACCACAACGGCAGCCTCACGTAAAACCTTTGCGGGGGCCGCATAGCCGCGACGCTCTTCACTCACAATAATACCCTCCGCCGCGCGCCCCGTTGTATCTACACCCACCGCCACATGGCGATGTGGGTCAAACATTTCACCAACTGTAACAATCGGCTTCACCTCATACCCCCCCAACACATCCAACAACCGCAGCCGCGCCAACCGAATCCCATCTAGCCAGGCAACAACGGGTTTCTTAACTTCCATCGGCATGGGCAACGTCACCACCTGCCGCTTCCCAATTTCAAACGCCGCATCCAAACTATCCATGACGGGCAACAAGTTTTTTAACAACTCCAATCGCGTGGCCTCAATCGCCTGCACGTGCTGTTGGGCTAATTGTTTTTCCTGTTGCGCCAGGATATTCTTCAGGTTATCCAAACTCTCCTGAGATTGGCTCAATTGTGATTCTTGCAAGGTGTTGGCCTTAAATTGGGTCTTCGCCAATTTTCGCACCTGCTCACTCAAATCATCCAATTTAGCCTCAAACGGCGCGGGCGGCACCGTCGGAGAAGCCTCAAAATGTTGACCTACTAGCTCTAGCTTTTGATTCAAATTTTGAATCATCTCTAGCTCATGTTGCGTCAACACGGGCATGGGTTCAGTAAAAAATGCCGTTAAATTACGCAAAAAACCTTTATTCTCGCTCACAGGTTAATCTCTTTAAAATCCTCGCTAAAATCAGTTCGGCCTAAATCACCCCAACATTGCAACACTAAAATAATATCTTGCGGCTGCAACCTTGAGTCAAAAAAACCTTTATACATGGTCAAATCAATGGTCGGCGGCGGTTGCGGCAGAAAAATATCTGTTTCCTTACGCCGTTCCGCATCCTTAATTTTCTCGTAAGCGGCTCGAATCAACTTGAAAGTATCACCCTCAGTCTCAGGCGGATATTTGCGAATTAAGGCAAAATAAGCCTGCTTAATCTCCGCTTGAGTCACGCTACGCGAAAGTCCTAACACCCGATAAGGGTCATTAGAGTTAAAATCTGACTCAAAGGTCGCCAAATCGGTGGCACTATTTGCACTATTAGCCATAAATATCACCCTCATTCAATCCCGCCATGTCGCCAAGCAACGTTTTTAACATTTCGGGATTATTTTTTATCATCTTAACCACCTCTGGCGGCGCATTTTTGAGCAACTCATCCAATAAACCAGGTGGCATTTGCGTAATAAAATCAAACATGTTTTTCGGAGCGCGCCGCCCATGTAGATAATGGTCGCGGGTTGTCTTAATCTCATACAACATCATCTGATTATTCTGTTGCCGTGCCTGTGCTTCCGCCAAATCCCAATGACGTTTTGCCAAGCGTGTCTGCTTCATCTCAAAATAAAGCACGCCCAAACGAATATGTGCCTCAATATGGCTAGGATTGCGCTCTAATACGAGACGCAACAAATTAACCCCCCGCGCCTCACGGTCATTCCCACTATAACACATCGCCAAATCCATCATGGCCTGGTCATCTTGAGCATATTTCTCTTCCAAAAACGCCATCAAATCTTCGGCCACCACTTTATTTTCAAACTCTAACGCCTTCTCAATCAGGTCAACGAAAAACGCCCCTGGCGGGTTCGCCAGTGCCTTCATGCGAACAATCAACTCAGCTAATTCAGCCTGGCGTTTATGACGCAACCAAGTGTTATAGACATTAATATAGGCATTGAGGTTTTTAGGAGCAAAGGCTAAAAGCCGCTCAAAGGTTGCTTTTGCTTGGTCAAATTGTTTCAACTGGGCGTAGCAAATCCCAATATGTAAATGCAAGTTCACATTTTCAGGCGCATAAGTCAACCCTTTTTGAAAAAACTCCATGCCCTGTTTCAAACCGCCCCCCCAATTAATGCTAAGTTGGCCTTGCTGTTCATAATAGGCTGCCAATTGCTGCCGCGCCATCAGGTTTTGGGGTTCAAGTTGTAATACACGTTCTAATAAAGCTACGGTTTGGCCTGCATGCAGGCCAAAATGGTCATCACTATAACTCTCCGCCAACAACAACATGGCTGGCACATAGTCAGGTTTTTCCACCAAAATACGGTTCAATTCATTAATCGCCGCCTGCCACCGCCCATTGGTTTGATACATTTCCACCAATTTAATCCGCAACTCCACATTCGCGGGCTGCCATTTAATCGCATTTTTATAGGTTTTTATGGCCTCTTCATCATCACCTGCTTGGCTAAACTGCTCCGCCGCAGTTTGCCAAATGCGCGCCACTTGCTCCTGACTCAAAGCATCCTCATGGTCAGCCTTACGAGGTCGCCGCCGCAAAAGCTCCCGCCAACTCTGGGCAGATTCTAAATGACGGTCATTTTTTTGATAAGCTAAAGCTAAATTAAACAACAATTTACGGCTATCATCACCCAGCTTAAGTACCGTTTCCCAACATTCCAACGCCTCCGCCCACTCACTCCGTTGCGCCGCCGCATAACCCGCCGTCCAATACAATTGCCGCTTAAACTCAGCATAACCGATGACGTAATAAAGTGAAGAAACCTGTTTAAAAAAAGCCAAGCCTTGTTGCAACACACCCGATTTTAAGGTGCGAATCGCCAGTTGGTAATACAGCGACGATAAATTGCCTTCAAAATATTTCGGATTAAAGCCCTGAGCTTGAGCCGTTTGCCACTGTGTTAAAGCCGGTTCAAGCCCCCCCGCCTCCGCCATCAACAAACCGCCGTAATAATGCGCCACCACTTGCGCCCCACTCGACTCGCTTTGCACCACCTCGGCAAATTTTTGTTGCGCTACGTCAGGTTGCTTTAAGGCAAAAGCCAATAACCCATGCCACATCGGATTTAAGGTGGGTAGCTCAATCAATTTTTGTAAGGTTGAGCGCGCCTTCTGCTTAATTAAGGCATCGGCCACAGCCAATTGCTGTTGCTCAATCGGTGAAAGAAGTTTCCACACCATGTCTTTTTGTAAGGATTTTTTCTGCTCCAGCAACAATTGTGCCAATGGCAACGCAGCGCGTGGATATGGCGGAGTCTGACTTAATAATTGGCGATAAATCGATTCAGCCTGAGCCAAATTATGCTGACGATGATAGGCTAAAGCTAAATGATAATGATAACGCGCCTCAGTCGGAGCGAGTTTAACCGCTTCTTGCAAATGATTAATAGCATTACCTGGCGCAGCTAAAGCCCAACGAAAATAGGCTTCAGCCAAAGCCGTAGGCAAAGTTTTAGGCGCGTCGGCTTTATTTTCAGCTAATTGCCATAAATTAATGGCCTTGCGATAATCACCCAAAGTAAAGGCTTGTAAGCCTTGTTGGGTTAAAATAGCGGCAGTTAATTTTTGTTCATGTTTTTTTTGTTGTTCGTGTCGTTTCACACGGCTACTAGTTTTAGACATAAAGGTTATTCTCTTAATGCAAAAACGCAGAAACATGAGGTCATAAACCTGGTGCTTCCGCGTCCTTAAGTCAGGATAAAGAGTAAAAAACAGCTTTACTATAAACTAAAAGTTAAAAAATTGCAAATTGTTTTTGCAGTAGAAAATCTAGGCGAGTAATTTAACTAATTTTTCCGCTAGATGGCCCACATGCGGTTCTTGTTCCAAATTATGTGCGCCAGGAATGTCATAAACCACCAGCCCTTGCTCCGCGAGTTTTGACCAACCCCGCTGACGGTGCTGTTGATTTTCGACAAGGGCTAAAAAAGTCTCCGTTGCCCGAAATAAGACGATTGCCCCAGGATAAGGTTGTGGCTTATAATTACTGAGGGCTTGGCGAATAGTCTCCCGCACTTCTGTATAACGAAATTGATGGGGAACAGGTTGCCCCACATAACGGTAAAATTGTTGCACGGTTCTCGCCGTCCATAAGCCTACTTTATTACGCAACCTAAATACAATCGTGCCATGAATTCTATCAGCCAAGTAATGAACGTGAAATTTATAGAGATTTTGCAAATGAAACATGACTCTGGCTTGTAAGGGCAACCGATTGGCTGAAATAGCGGTAGGTTCGTAAGTATCGATAAGAGCCAATAGTGCCACCGTTTCTCCTTGAGCCACCAACTGTTGGGCCATTTCAAAAGCCACCAACCCCCCTGACGATTGCCCTAAAATGTAATACGGGCCATGCGGTTGAACGGTACGAATTTCTTCCAGATAAGACGCAGCCATATCCTCCAACCGTTTAGGTACGCTTTGTTTACCGTCTAAGCCCTGCGATTGTAAGGCATAGAAAGGTTGGTTTGCTCCCAAATGGTGGGCTAAATCATGCAAACTTAACACATTTCCGCCAATCGCATGGACGCAAAAAATGGGCGTTTTAGAGCCTTTCGGTTGCAATGGCACTAAAGATGACCATGAGGGGGCCCAGCCTTCATCCCGTAATAAATTGACCAATTGCTCCACTGTTGGGGCTTGAAACAAGGTGGCTAAAGGCATATTACGCCCAAAAACGCGCTCAATTTCGGTGAACAACCGCACCGCTAAGAGGGAATGGCCGCCTAA
>JAIFLK010000370.1 GCA_020049115.1 Chloroflexota bacterium
TCCATGTGCGTCGCGAGGTGCATACTCGCATGGCACGTCTCGCCATTACGCCCCATGCCGAAATATTGTCCGCCGACCCGTTTATTATACGTAACGGTCAAGGGCAAATAATTCGCCCATTGCGGCGTTTGCACACTGAAAGGCAAGGTCAAATCTAACATTTCGGTATTACGCATAAAGTCAAAAAACTCATCTTCCGTCGCACCGTCAGGGGCTTGCATAGCCACCACCCGTGACCAGGCCGTCCCCACTTCCATAAAGGGAATCGGCTGAATCATCAGCCAAGCCCGTTGATTACTGAGTTTTTCAATCTCCCCCACAATGCACTCGGCCAATAAAAGGTGGGCTTTGGGCATTTTATGGTGGGTCATGTCGTAATATTCATCAGGCGGAAACATCTCGTCCCATGATTTACCGTAAGTTGCCTTAAGTTTCGCCTCCGCCTTCGCAAAGTCGCGGGCGTGCATATAACGAATCGGCGTGTTCATGGGGTGTTCAGCGCAACCGCAATCCACGCCCACCACCTTAAGCTCCATATCCAACGCCCATTGGAAAAAGTCGGGCGAGGGGCCAGGGTGACGCACTAAAAAGCCAAACTCTTTAGACTCGACTCCGCCCTGCGCGTTTTCGTTATGCACATCAGGCCAATCCCACGAATAACGGTGATAGCCCGTGTTGATAATGAGAATGTCACCTTTCTTCACGGTGGCGCGAGAGGTTATCATCTCAGGCGTATACAAAGCGTAATCTGACATCAGGTCAGAAATATCCACCACCACCCCTTCGCCACACAAATCGGTCAAAGGGACATCGGCGAGGGCGCGCCCACCTGAATGAAAGGCGCGCTCACCCACCAGGTGCGTGCCAACGGTGTTACTAAAGGTTATTTCCTGCCCATTCGCGCCCTGTCCGCCACCCATGGCCCCCGTGACGCGCTTGAAAAATTTGATTTGCAGGGCATGTTCGCCTGGCCAGGGCGGGGTAAAGATACTGCAACTTTGCGTAAGGTCAAACTGTTTGGCCGCACTCATGACTTGAATAAATTGGTCTCGATTCATACGTTTCTCCATTGAAATTAAGGTGTTAAGATGGGGGGATTATACAATGAGAATTGAGAATTGAGAATTGAGAGGTGAGAAATAAGAAGTTAGATTTTGTTGGGTGTGGGGTGGTTTTGTGGTAGAATAGGGAAGCTATAGAACAGGATTACCAGAATGAACGGATTAAAGGAGACAGCTATGCAATATGCTATTTTATTACAATTAAAACCTAACGGCATGTATCAAGCGACTGTGCCATTGATACCTAAACTTAAGAAAGTAGCTAAAACCAGGGCGCAAGTATTACAGGCCATTCAACAAGCCATTATAGAGTTTGAAAGAATGAGCGAGGTGGTCTATTTCCAAGTGCCTGATGACCCGATTTTACAGTTGGGGGTAGACCCTATTGATGATTTAACGGCTTTGGCTGGCACCTGGAGTGAGGCTGAGGCCGCTGAGTTCGAGCAAGCAACGGCTGATTTTGCTAAAATTGATGGAGCAGCAAGTGGTGGATTTTGAATAAAAAGGACACATACAACCCCATGTGGAAATCTGATAAACTACATACTTGGCTATCAAATTCAGTGACCGAATCACAAGATAAACGATATAGACATCGTTTGATGAAAGAGAAATCTCAGCGGACTGATGAGGTTATTAATGAGCTAAAACGATTGGTGGCTGAGGCGTATGAAGATGCAAAACAACTGTTACGAGGTTTTATTGGCACTCAATTAGACCCTTTAGAAACAGGAGTGGTTATTCCTGATTTGGCAAAGGGATACCCTGAAATCCTCCCTCTTAGCAACCTAAAGGGTGATTTTGGTGAAATATTTGCAGGGCTAGTGGCTGAAAATTTTGCTCCCTTTGGGATTGATGATTGGGTGGTGCCTGCATTTTTGTTTAAGTTTCATGACACTGCTTTTGATAGATTTGAAAAAATTAGAGATATAGGTGAGCAAACCAAATCTGTTTTAGGACGACCAGGTAATGATTGTCTTGCTTTTCAATTTGGAGATGATGGTCGAGTAAAAAAATCGTTATTCTGTGAAGCTAAATGTTCAGGTGACCATGATTCCGAGTTAATTGCAGATGGTCACAAACAACTTAGTAATAGGGGCAATAGGCCAGAAAGTGTCAGACAAATTATTGAAATATTGAAGGAAAGATTAAAAAATAATCCACCGAATGAACAAGTTCTAGACTGGATAATTGCATTAGAAGGATTAAGACGCGGTGATGTTGATAAAGATTATAGTCGTTACGATATGATGATTTATGTTTATGGACGGATGCCGAAAATACCAAAAAGAATTACACCCAACGCGAGAGTTTCATGGATACCAAGAGATAAACCCCATGCCAACTACACGGCTAATAGACGCTTAGAGGTTGTAGAAATTCATATTCATGAAGTTGACAAATTCATTCAGGCCGTCCATGAAAAACCAGGTACACCTGATGAGGAGGCAAAATTGGTTGAAGATATTAGACGTTCACCTAGTTTCAGTATTGTAGAATTAGCACAACAATATCGCGAAAAACTAACAACTAGCCTATTACCCGTTCAATCCATGCTTTACAGCCAACATACTCATTTACGCGAAGGGCAAGCAGGTTTACCTAGTTGGACACCAGAATTAAGTTCGGCACGATTAGATGACGCGGTCAAACTAATTGAGTCCGCTTTTATTGAAAAAGAGGCTAATCAAGGAAACAATTGGCAAAAAGGTGTCTTACGTGCCGCAGAACTGTTAGAATGGCTAAATCATGCTGAAATAAATACTGATAACTTACCGCTTAATTTACTTTCCTCTGCCGCGTATCAATTGGCAGGCTACCCCGCGCGAGCCAGCGCATTGTTAAAACAGCCACATCATGATAATACACAATCGTTAATTTTAACCGCGTTACTCAAAGCCGATTTTCCAGAATTATTACGGCGTTTAACCCAATATTGGGCAGAACATGACCGCGTTATGATTGACCTGGATTTTTCGCCTAACAATTTTCAAGCAATGCTGGTTCAGGAATCAGTTAAGGTTTTTGGTGTTTTGTGTGCTGAAATGCGGTGGGGCGGTGAGAAACGTATCAATGATGCCTTAAAGAAATTTAACCACATTAGCAAAATATTTCTTCATGGGGAGGATTTTTATTCATGGCTCTTGGCAAAATTGTGTAATGAAGTTATCCAAACTTATCTTGGTTGCTCCATGCATTCTCAACTTACAGATATACAACTCTCACTTAACCCCAGGGGACGTAAAGCCATTGAACGTTATTTAAGGTTAGGGTATCAAAGAAATCAAACGTTAACATGGCCTTCTCAAATTAAGGGCTTTGAACAACTCAAAACGAAAGCGTCTTTTGCCCTTTGCACACCGACAGGTTCAGGCAAAACTACTGTGGCGGAAATCGCCATTTTACAGAGTTTATTCCCTGATAAATCCACTGATGCTAACAATTTCTTAAACCCAGTGAATGACTCTATCGCCTTGTATTTAGTCCCTTCGCGGGCGTTAGCGGCAGAGGTTGAAACAAAATTAGCCAGAGTATTAAAAAACCTTGAGGCGGAGATTGTGGTAACGGGGTTATATGGTGGCCTTGATTGGGGTCCAACCGATGTGTGGCTCACTGAGCAAAAACCAACGGTTGTAATCTGCACTTATGAAAAGGCCGAAGCCCTCATGCGCTTTTTAGGCCATGCGTTCAGACATAGATTATCACTTATTGTTATTGATGAGGCTCATCTGATACAGTATGACGGTAATGTAATGAGTTTACAAAAAACAGAGAGTCGTTCATTACGACTTGAATCGTTAATGATGCGGTTGTTAGCCTTTTTAAAATTCAATGCTTCTGACATTAAGATTGCGCCTCAAGTTCATACCTCAACTAACCCCTTATGGAACGAGTTGTTATCTAACATGGTTGACACTCGCAAAGAAACGCGTGTTATTGCTTTATCCGCAGTGGCTGAGGGAATTGAAAATAGTTTAGCTCATTGGGTGAGTGATAATAAAGAAGCCAAAGCCGAAAAAACAATGTATCGTAGTACCCGACAATTAATTGGAAGACTTGAATATTCTACTCAAGGTAAATTCAAAATTCATTACGATTTATTGGATAGGGCTAATCTTCATTTTAAAAAGCAAAATACAGAAACAACTTATATCCCTAACCCATTTCCCGCCTATCCTCCATTATCGCCAGATTGGAATAAAAAAAATAGTGATGAGCAAAAGATTACACCCGCTTTATTTTGGGCAGCCATGTATCTCGCAAAGCCAGATGAAGGTGGGCAACCACATGCCATTTTAATTTCAATTACTGAACATATTGAAACATACAGCAGAGATTTTTTGACTCTACTCACTGAAACATGGAAAAATATTGAATTACCCCAATTTTTCCAGCCCCCTATAAACGAGCATAAGCAAAAATTGTGGCATGATTGCATTAATAGTTGTGAAGATTACTTTGGTAAAAATTCATATGAATATCAATTGTTAGAAAAAGGCATAGTGGTACATCATGGTAAAATGCCAGGCCGTATGGCACAATTATTAGTGCAAATAGTTCAAGCAAGAATTGTTAATATAATCTTGGCAACATCAACTTTATCTGATGGGGTGAATTTGCCCTTTGAAATAGTGCTGATACCTAACATTACAAGAAAAGGGAAACCGATGCCAGCTCATGAATTTGGAAATCTAGTGGGGCGTGCGGGGCGACCTGGGGTGGGGGTAGAAGGGCGAAGTTTGGTCATGTTAAGAGAGGAATCTAAAAGAGAACAATTGCAATATAACACACTAATTCGACAGTTGGAGCAAAATACCCCATCAAATTTACCCCAAAGCCCTTTAGCAGAATTACTTAACCATTTAGAAATTTTATGGCGTAAAGTTGAACAATCTGATGATAGGGGCGCGTTCTTAATTTGGCTAGAAAAAACAGAACCGCTACAAGAAACCCGTAATATAGATCTAATAGAAACATTAGACGCGTTAGATGCCATATTATTATCAGCCATTGTTGAATTTGAAGATATGTCTCAATTTGACTTTAATCTTACAACATTGGAAGAAAAATTGCGGTTAGTATGGCAGTCAAGTTTTGCATATTACGCTCATGATAAGCAAAATGAATTAGAAACTCTATTTATTACACGAGGAGTTGCTTTACAAGAAACCATTTATCAAGACGAGGAACAACGAAAACGATTTTACACCACTAGCTTGCCTCCCAGGTCAGCCCATAAACTTATTCAACTATACCCCATCATTAAGCAACATTTAGAAACAGGCAAAGATTACGCAGATTGGGATGATAATAAACGGGTTGAGTTTATTCAAACAATGGTAGAGATAATAAGTGCTTTAGACCAATTTAAGTTAAAGAAATCGCCTAATCAGACAACATGGCAAAATATATTACGATGGTGGTTTGGTTTATTATGGAATACTAAATTCCCTTCCAAAGACCAAATTTCCAAATGGCAGGGTTATGTAAGTCAAAACTTTATTTATCGTAGCACATGGGGATTAGGGAGTGTTATTGGTTTGGCTGTTGAAGAAACATTTGGCGGTCAATTCTCTGACATTGAGTCATGGCCTGAAACGGGACTTCCCTGGATAGTATTTTGGCTGAAAGAGTTAATCACATGGGGAACATTAGACCCTGTAGCCGCTTATTTATTAGCCAGAAATTTAGCTGTCACGCGTAATGAAGCTCAAGAGAAGGCAAAAGAGTATTATTCCCAAAATATATCCCCTTTGTCTGATGAACGTCTTAATGCTAAATCAATTCAAACTTGGGCGCAGAATTATCAAAAACGTTCTTTAGACTCAACTTTCTCATCACTACCAACGACTTTACCTGTTTATTTGTTACGAGATTTTTCTCAAGTTGCTCAAGGCTCAAGACGGGTTGTACCCGTTGAGCGAGATAACGAAATCTATTGGTTTGATTTAGCAGGGTCTTCTTTAGCTCGTTGTGTAAAGCCAGCTAAGTGGGAAACGACTTATTTGGATAGTTATGATTTTGAGTTGAATCCTTCTAAAACAGAGGTTTCATGGACTCGGTATGTCTAGCAGGCCGCGGGGGATAATTGGCGAGAGTTGGTGGCGGGAAACAATTTATTTTAAGGTGAGGTAAGAAATAATGAGTTATGAATGGGATAGTCGTAAAGAAAATCGCAAAAATTATGAGCAAGGATTTTGAAATGAAAAAAGAGTATGATTTTAGTCAAGCCAAAAGAGGGGCCATTGTCCCTCCCAAAGCCGATAGCACTCCCATTACTATTCGTTTAGATAACAAAATTCTGGATTGGTTACGGGAACATGCTCAGGTCAATGGTGAGGGGAGTTAACCTTTCGGCGGATTATTCGGGAAGAGTTACAATTAGTAATTCATCCACCAGAGTCTTTAGTGATGTAGATTACAGCCAAATA
>JAIFLK010000157.1 GCA_020049115.1 Chloroflexota bacterium
CTGGAGTTAATCCGCCTGAAATTGAGCCAAGAGCCGTCCATTCGGGGACAAAAGTAAGCCACCTGTAAATATTCAGAGGATAACGACGGAGTCCAAAGCCTACGACTTTGGACTCCGTATGAAGCCAATTCAGTGCGCTTTAGCCTCAGCCGCCAAAAAATAACGGCGAGCCATACAGGTCAACCATGACCAGTGTAGGGCAGTATGCCAAGTAAAAACGGTCAGGAAAGTGAGGCTACTCCATAAATGAATATTACGCCAATCGTGACGAGTTAAGCCCAGTAAAAAGGAAGTCTGATAACCGCCATGATAGCCCGCCCCGCCGAACCACATAACGAAACCCGACAAAACCACCGCCGCAAAGGTCATAAATAACAAGCTATCTACGCCAAAATTGAGGCGCGAGCAGTCGGCTAATTTGCGACTAAAAAGCCGCGCCCCCACACACTCAAGCCATTGCCAATGAAGTAATAAATGTAAACTTACCCCTAATACAAGGACAAAGGCCACGCCATTATGGGCTTGTCGCCAGCTAAAACGGCTTAAGGTTAAGAAATCAAAACCCGCTTGCTCACGCCCACTGGGAATGAATAGCCATAACAGTCCTCCCGTTAATATTGCCAAAAATAACAAGCTGAATAATATTATATCCAGCCAAAAATTGGTTTGACTTTTATTTTGATGTAACATTATAAAATCCTCTCCGCCCAAGACATCCAATGTTTTGAAAACATTGGATGTCTAAGAACCAAGACATTAAATGTCTAAAAATTACTGCCCCTAATTTCCCCACAACGACTGCCACCAACTAGATAGTTTACTTTGCCGCATCCATTTCGGGCCAGAGCCAGTGGATTGCCCTGCTTGCGTGGGCGCAACAACGGGCGCAGTGGCCTCCCATGAACGGAGATAGCTGACCAAGCTATTGAGTTGCTCATCGGTCAAGCGGCCTCCCCAGGCGGGCATCCGTGTATTACTAACGCCTTGCGTAATAATCGCCTTAATTACTTGGTCATTCTTATTTGCCAAAACGGTTTGGCTATTTAGGGCAGGCGCGATGGGCTTCCCTTGCCCATTGACCCCATGACAGGTCGCACAAACTACGCCGTATAATTGTTGCCCCGCCGCAATGACGGCGGCATCGGTGCTGGCAATGACGGGCGGCGGCGCGGCAGGCATGGCCTCCGCAGGCAGTTCAGGCCAATAACGAATCAGGCCAACTAATGCCTCAATCTCCGCCGCGCTGAGGGTATGTTGCCAACCCGCCATGAGCGTCGTCGGCACACCATTGGCAATAATTCGCGTCAATTCCGCGTCAGCTTTTTGGTCGCGCAAGGTCGCGCTATTCAGGGCGGGGGCAATTTGCGTGCCTTCGCCTGCCGCGCCATGACAGCCCGTACAATTGGCCGCATAAAGTGGCCAGGCCTGCGCCAAAACCGCGCCATGCGGTAATGCAGTTAAGTCGGCTAACCTCTCAGCCGATACAGCCACCGTTAAAACTGTGGGCGGAGTCAGCCCTAAACCAGCCACCGTTTGCGCGGTCTGAGTCCAGTTACCTTGTTGTAACATGACAATGAGGTGGTCAATTTCGGCGTTATTCAATACGCCACCCTCTTGATTGCCCCACGCGGCCATCGCCGTGCCATAACGCCCGCGCTCAATCACCTTAAACAAATCGTCATACGCCATGCCCTGCACGCCCTCATTTGCCAATGGCGGATACGTGCCAATGCCCGCGCCCGCCGCACCATGACAGACTACGCAATTTTCGGCATAAATCACCTGCGCCTCGGCAATGGAATTATTAAGCAATGTCGTTTGGGCTTGCGCCAGCCGAGTCGTTTCATTAAAAGCATATACAGGCAACGCCAACGCTATCACCGCCGTTGCGAGAACGCCCATTATCATCCAATTACGCATCATTACCTCCTATATCGCGAATTTCGCGAAGCAAAACGAACGTTTTCCACTTATAAATAATTTGGTGGTGAGACCAGCCTTTATAAGGTTTGAAACCTTATAAAGGCTTAAGTTTTTTCGCGCCCCTTCTCGGCCTTTTCGTATTCTTCGCGTTAAGCGTACACCAATTGAGTTGGGTCAAATTTATCGCGGGAAATAACCGTTCCTGTATCCACCGTCACTGTCCCATTTTCAATTGTAACGGCAAAAATATCTAGGGCGCGGGGCGCGGGCGGATTGAGTACATTGCCCGTAGCATCAAAGGCCGAGGCATGGCAAGGGCAAACAAATTTATTTTCTTGCGGTAGCCACGGAACACTACAACCCAAATGAGTACATTTGCGATACAAGGCCAGAAAGCCGCCATCAGCCAAACGGGAGAGATAAAAACGACCTTGATTAAATGGAGTTACGGAATTAGGCGGAAAGTCGCTCACCAAGCCCGCCTCCATGAGGCCACCAAATTCGCCCTCCGCCACACGGGGCATTAAAAAAGCCATCGACATTAAGCCCGTTTCCGCTAAGGCCAAACCGCCTAGCCCCACCCAAGCCATTTTTAGAAAATCGCGCCGCGTGGGGTCTTCGGCGGTGGTATTCGTTGAAGTTGTCATCATGGGTATCCTCAAAATTTTTAGTCATCAGGTGACTTGAAGTCACCTGATGACTAAATCCCCAAATTATTTACAGTGGAAATTTTTCAGGAGTGCGAAAATTTCATTTTCGCCTGTCAAAATAAAATTTTGACACTCCAGTTTATGCCCTCGTGTAGTATCAGTTACCAGGGCCATATCAAGGCCATGCCCTCGCCCCGAAACCAGATGCCAATGACCATGAGCGTAAGGAACGAGATTAGTAACAAAATGAAAGTTGCTTGCGTAGTCTCGCAATAAGTGGCCTTAAATAGTTTCTTCATGCCGTCATAAAACGCAATCAAGCCGAGTAATACAATGGCTAACGGCACCAAGCCATTGCTAATAAACATGGGCAAACTCGGCAGCCAACCCGCAAAATCTAGCCAATATTCATCGGCCACAACCAGCGAGGGCGTAATAATTAAGGCAACAATTACCGCCACCAACCCCATCACCCGCCCCTTAACAGAGCGAAACCACACGCCTGCGCCATCAATGTCAGGGTCAAGATAGGGCAAAATGGCTAACATGGTCAGCGCGGTCATGGGGATGAGCAGCGCGGCAATCAACGGGTGAAAATGTAATAATAGTTCTTGAAAGCCCATGAAATACCAGGGGGCTTTGGCGGGATTGGGGCTAACATCAGGATTAGCCAGCGATTCTAGCGGCGCGTCCATGAACATCGACCATAACAGCAACGCGGCCATCATCACCATCGCCACCACTAATTCACGCACCACCAAATGAGGAATTGTGGTTACATGTTGTAACTTTTTCTCCACTTCCGCCCCCGCCGCACGGGGTACGACCACTCCGCCATCTTTCCGCACTCGGAAAAAGTGGAGCGACATAATACCTAATAAAGCAAGCGGAATAATGGCGATATGTAAGCTATAGAAATTGAGCAAGGTGGCCGCGCCCACCTCTGGCCCGCCAAGAATAACGGTTTGTATCCATTTACCGAAAATCGGCAGATATTCAATCAAGCCCGTGCCAACGGTGATAGCCCAATATGCTAACTGGTCCCACGGCAGCAAATAGCCCGTAAAGTTGGCGGCTAACGTTAATAAGAGCATGGTTAGCCCTAAGAGCCAGTTTAATTGTTTGGGGTGATGAAACGCGCCCGTAAAAAAGACCCGTAACATGTGCAGAAAAACCACCACCACCATGAGATTGCCCGACCAATGATGAATATTTCGCACTAATTGCCCGAACCAAACTTGCGTTTGCAAGGTTAATATATCATTATAGGCACGGTCAGGCGAGGGCGTATAAACGAACATTAACATTACGCCCGTTACCACCAAAATCATGGTGAGCAACGCGGCCATGCCACCTAAACCCCAGGTCATGGTAAATTGTAATGTTTTTTCAGGGAGAGTGGTCGGGTGAAGATGTAAGATAATGTTATCTAACACCATTAATTTTCGTTCTCGGTCAGTTTGCGGGTCAAGGGAACTGGGAAGAATCGAGTCCCTAATTTTTTGGGGTAATGAGGGGGGAGGATTTGATTCGCTCATGGGAAAACTCCTTAATTTTTTACAATGAAATATCTACAAGGTTTTTGAAACCCTATAGATATTAACATAACTTTACGAATTGTCAATTTTTAACTTGGCCTCGACCTTGACCACCACCCTGGCCGCGTCCCTGACCACCATTACCACCGCCACCTTGTCCCGCCCATAAAGGTCGCCCGTTAGGGTCACGCAGATAAAGAAACTGTTGGGTGGTATCATTGGTAATTTGTCCCGCCTGCACCAACCCTTCAGGGCTATCAAAGGCCAAAATCGTGACGGTATCACCGACATTAAATGTAACCCCTTGTTGCGTCGCAAAGCCAGGCCGCCCCAGTTGTAATGCGAGTTCGCCGCGCGCCGTCGTCTGCACAGTCAGGTTATTGGCGGTCACAGCAACCACCTGCCCCGTCATGGTAAACCAATCAGCAGGAGTCAGCGATAACCCGCCCATTTGTTGGTTGCCACCCTGTCCGCCTGCGTGATTGCCATTTTGTCCACTCTGCTGATTGCCACCCTGCCCGCCTGCTTGATTGCCATTTTGTCCACTCTGCTGATTGCCACCTTGCCCGCCTGCTTGATTGCCATTTTGTCCACTCTGCTGATTACCACCCTGCCCACCTGCTTGATTGCCATTTTGTCCACTCTGCTGATTGCCACCTTGTCTATTGGCTTGATTGCCTTGACCTGCGCCACTGCCTGACGCAAGGGTAGGGAGCTGTAAGGAACTCGCGCCAGTGCTAAAATCATACACACTAATGAGCAATGCGCCTAACAAAATGGCGGTGATTGTACCGATAAGAATTTTCTTAAACATGGGTATACTCCTGTGATTATTTAGATTGACCTCAGTATAACCTTTAATTATGGAGATTTAATGGAGAAGAGATGGAAATAAAAAGGACGGGGCTTAATTATCAAGTCCCGTCCAAGAGGAGTTGGCGCAGTTTGTCGGGTTGATAGGGCATGGATATGAGGGCGGAGTGCAAACCTTCAGGTTTGCCTAGAATTTATGGGGCAAACCTGAAGGTTTGCACTCCTGGTAGCCCCTACATTTTACTCCCAAACGGCGTAAGATAAAAATAACGCGGCCTATTCGCCCATTGGCTCATTTTGAGTAAAATATCGCTATGACCGAACCCGTTAAAATCAAATGGCATCAAATTTTTGCGGCCATGTTGCGTGAACAACTGCAACAGGTCATGATAACGGTGATAGATGAACTCCCCGTAACGGGTGAGATTGATGTCGTGCTATTACAACGCCTTATCAACAGCCGCACCTGGACAGCGCAACAACGCCAAGCCCTGCCTGATGGCATCCGTGATAGCCTAGCCCGTCATTTTTTGTTAGAGGTCAAAATTACTGAGTCATTTTCGCGGGAGGTGGTCGAGCAGGCTTTGGGATATGACATTTTCTATCGCCGCAAGCCTGACATCGCCAGCCTCCCCGCGTCGGCGGTGGCGAGTTTCATTATCTGCGCCAAAACGCCGCGCCGCCAAACCCTCGCCCAATTTGGCTACGAACCGACTCAATGGGCAGGCATTTATCAAAGTAACAAATTGTTTTTAGAACGAATTAACTTAATGGTTTTAAATGAACTGTCTCCGCAGCCGCACAATGTCTTTTTCAAACTATTTGCCAACCAGCTAGTCAGTTTGTCAGCTAGTCAGCGTTCAGCTAAAAACTTGATTCCTGACTAGCTGACAGACTGACTAGCTGAACGCCACTTGGGATTGTTAAATCGCTGGTTACAACAAGGAGAGGAAAATATCATGGAGGTTCTTACCGCCGAGAAGTTAATAGAGGAAGGCAAGTTATTGAAGGAACTCATGTTACCTTTGCTAACGAAGGAAGACATTCAACGTAGCCCCATTGCCCATCAAATTCGATTGGAGGGAGAACTACTCGGCATGCAAAAAGGGCAATTGGAAGGTGAACGCATAGGCTGGCAAAAAGGGCAATTGGAAGGTGAACGCATAGGCTGGCAAAAAGGGCAATTGGAAGGTGAACGCGTGGGCTGGCAAAAAGGGCAACAAAAGGCTCTGAGCAAAACGCTCTCCCGCATTTTAGTCATCCAATTTCAGGTGGAGTTAAGCCACTTTGCAGCTAAATTGCCCCAATTATCCATTGAGGCATTAGAGGCATTATGCGAGGTGGCTTTGACGGTGCCAACCATGGCCGAGTTTGAGCAAGCCTTAGCGGACTATTTGCCCCCGCCTGACTCACCTTCACAAAGCTAAATAAAAAAGGAGCGATTTAGATCGCTCCTTTTTGTTTTAACCCAGATAGTTGGCTAGTAGGTGAAGTTATATTCTTGGTAATCACACACGCCATCACCATCAACATCTACAA
>JAIFLK010000132.1 GCA_020049115.1 Chloroflexota bacterium
GGCTTTACAAAATCTCTTAGTGGGTAATTTTACAGAATTACGAAACATTTAGCACTAGGTTCATTTTGGAACTCATTCAGAGTATGACGAAATGATAAAGTAACAAAGGACTAAAAACCATGCAAGCAACGGATGATTCAAATATTACACAAGCAATTAATCAACTTGTGCCTGAAAGAGCAAAATATTTATTACAAATAGTTGTTTTATTAGGATTACTCTATGCTGCTAATTTTTCTAATGTCCAAACTGCTTTGGCAAAAAATGAGCAAAATCAGGATAAAAAAGCAATCACACAAGATGTTGTCCAACAGCAAATAATTCCTGAAAATCAGGTTATGTACAGTATTCAAAATACAACAATAGAAGCACAGGGAACTTTTACAGTCACAGATGAACAATTGAAAAAGGAATGTTCAATGATTGGAACAGAACTTGGAACTTTAGATGTTCCAAATCCTATTCAGTTGGGTGTGCCATTTACTATAACATACAATTTGGGTTCGTCATATAATTTTAATACAACATTTAATATTAGTAAAATATGGTTTGGATTAGATGGGTCAAAAAGAATTATTTCACTTGGCACTAAAACACAAAATGCATCATTGCCTGTAGTATTTGAATATACAGAAAACCAAGTAGAAACTGGAAAAGTATGTTATAGAATATATAGTGGTAGTGTATATCAACTTGCAATAGTAAATGTTGTTTCACCAACAGTAGAAGCGACAGAGACTCCACCCCCTTCCGCAACAGCAACTCCCACTGAAACAATCTCCCCCACCGCGACTCCAACCACTAGCCCAACGGCCACCGAAACCCCCACCCATACCGCCATGCCCATGCCCTCAAATACGCCCACCGAAACGACCACCGCGACTCCCACGGCCACTTTAACCCCAACCCCAACGGCTACGGCTACAAATACCCCGACTGCGACTCCGCTGCCAACGCCAACGGCTACCCAAACCGCCCCGCCGCCCCATGTGGTCTATATTCCTGTGTTGTTGAAAAATTGATGGGCCTGTCAGCGCAACGGAGTCCAAAGCCGTAGGCTTTGTTAAGTTGCTCAAAGCCTACGGCTTTGGACTCCATGATTATCACCCTAAAATTTATAGGTGGAAATGATTTGAAAATCCGTTCATCATGGCAATCCTGTTCTTAAACTTTGCCCTCAAAAAACCTGTGAGGGCTTTTTTTATTCCAAGTAGCAATGTGGTAAAATTTCCCTTGTCAAAAGTGAGATAATAAATTAATCTAGGAGCGAAACAATTATGAACATGGTCATCACCAATCAACAGGAAGCAGAAAAATTTGTGTTGTCTTATCTTGAGAAACATCAAGAGTTTTTAAAAATAGTTTTTCAAAAATTTTCTTTACCTAAAAAAACAAGAAAGAAAAAATTAGAACTGGTAGATGCGGAAACTAATGCCAGAATTGGTCAGGCTTTGGCAGAACATAAAGCAGGGCTTGGAACTATTCTTTCAACAGAAAAAGAAATTGATGAGTATTTTGACAGATTGGATAAAGAAGCAGAAGAGGAAATGTGTATAAACTAGATATTAAGCCTTCCTTTGAAAAACCATATAAAAAACTAACACAGGGGAACGAACAATTGAAAAAAAATGTGCGGAAAGTATTTAAATTGTTAGAAATTGATCCAAAATATCCATCTCTTCATTCTCACAAAGTGGAAACTCCAGATTTTGGTGAAAGGTGGAGCAGTAGAGTGACGGGTGATATTCGGCTGATTTGGGATTTTGATGAGGATAATAATTTGATTATTCTGGTGTTGGATATTGGTGGACATTCGGGCAGTGGTAAAGTGTACAAATAGTAACAAAGGGAGTCCCAAGCGTACGGCTTGGGACTCCCTTTTGTGTCAGCCCTTAAAAAGTTTGCCTATTAGGGCATTTTGGCTATACTCAAATAAACTTGATAATTAGAAAGGTTATCAACGGAGATAATTTATATGACCGAAACACCCGAAACCATCATTCAGAAAATAGAGCAGAGTCACAATCAGCTCATTCGTTTATATCGTAGCGTGCCAGTTAATAAAATTTTAGAGCCAACTTTAGCCAGTGGTTGGTCAGTAAAAACCGTCTTAGCCCACATTTCAGCTTGGGAGTGGCGTTGTGCCGCTTTATTAGCGGAAGCCCATACCACCAATGGCCCGTTATTAGCCGAGCCTGATGTGGCTGCCCTCAATGAGGAAATTCAGCAAGAACGAGAAAGTTGGAGTTGGGAAGAGGTAGAAATGGATTTTCGTTTGGCACATCAAACCTTGCTCGAAACGGTTAATGATATGCCAACGGCGCGGTTGAATGATAAATTTGTCTTAAGAACCATTGCACGAGATACATGGCAAGAATATGAACGTTTTTTGCCTGATTTACAACAGTGGCATCAGCGAATTAATCAATCACGAATTAGGAATTAGGAATTAGGAATTAGGAATTAGGAATTAGGAATTATAGGCGTTGAGTAATTTATTCCTAATTTCTAATTCCTAATTCGTAATTCTATTCGCTCCAACTGATTTGCTCATGCCACCATTGGGCTTGATTTTCAGGGGAGCTAATCGCCAAATCAGCCAAATCATAGCCCAATCGTAATTCATTGCTATCCACTTGCAGCAGCCACACGCCCCAATGTCCCCCTCGATTAGAGAAAAATGCCACCCATTGACCATCAGGCGACCATGTCGGCGCGCCATCTAAGGCCGCGTCATCGGTTAAGCGGCGCGAGGCATGACCGTTACTATCAGTAAGATATAAATCCCAATTATCATGGGGGTTTGCCATGTAAACAATTTGTTCGCCCATCGGCGACCAATCGGGTGAGGTGGCAAGCGGGTCAGCCAAAAATAATTCGGCCTCATATTCACTATTATCTAGCCGCGCCTGCCATAAACCGCAATTTTTAGCAACGGCCTCACAACTTTGAAAGGCAAAACGTTGACCGTCAGGCGCAAAGGTGGGCGATTGCCCTTCACGGCGCAAATTCTTTTCCATTGAACCATCACCCCAAGCCGTATAAAGTCGCCATTTACGGTCAACCTCCCGTTGCGAGGCGAAAATAATGCGGTTTTCAATGGGCGACCAATCAGGCTGGGCATCTTCCCAAAAATGGCTGATTTGGTCAGGCAAATGGCCGCTTAAATCACTACTGAGCAACGCCCGCGCGGGGTCGCCCCAACCCCGAAAAGCGAGGCGATAATCAGCCCCATCTTTACGTAAGGTTGGTTCAGACACGCCCTTTAAGGCAAAAATTTCTGGCTCACTATCAGTCAGATTAAGTAAGTAAACTCGATAAGAGGTAGCGGGGTCAAAGACCGCAAAAGCCAACTTGCCATGCGGTTCATTACGTTTAGATAACGCAGTGGGTTGACTCATGGGCTTGGCCTTCAATTGAGTTACAACAGGTAACGGGGTCGCGGCACGGTAAGCGGTTTGGCTAAAATCTTGTTTAGCCAACGTCGGCAATGTTTCACGTAATGAATTTTTGGCGTGGGTTGGTTGTGGTGTAGGTTGGCGTGGGATTACAGCCACCAGGGCAGTGGGCGAAAGTAATATAACAGGGGAACTGGTTAAATGGGACTGCGTTAAACTCTCACGCTCAGGTTCAGCGTGGGGCAACATGGTTTGAATAACAATAAATAACCCTGATGCCAGTAAAACAGTGGCGGTTAAAACGCCCACATTATTGAGTGTTTGCCCCCAAACTCGCCACCTAAAAATCCGCCGCCACCAGGGTTGTGGGGGATTGAAGGCCATTTGCTTCACTTTATAACGTAACGCCGACGGCAACTTGGGTTCACCTAACGCCTGTTGCATGACCTCATTTAAGCCAGAGTCTAGCCGCCGTAAGTAAAAGAAATAACGGGTACAGTTCGGGCAATCAGCCAAATGTAATTCGACCTGTTGCCGCGCGGCAGTGGAAAGTTGATTATTTAGATAGGCTTCCGCCAATTCAGTGACATGCTTAATGGGCATTTTGTGGCTCAAGTAGCTCTGGGCCAGTGACTCCTTTAGCGGCTAACGTTTTGGCTAAAGTACGGCGAGCATTGTGCAACCGAGAGTAAATTGTTCCTTCGGGGCAGCCTAACATTTTGGCAATTTCCACCGCAGGGACTTCCATATAGTAATGTAAAGTAACAACTTCGCGCAATGGCACAGTCAAACCCTGCACCGCCTCCCACAATTGGCGGCGATATTCGCCCCGTAAGGCATGGTGTTCTGGGCCAGGGCGACCATCAGGAAAATCAGGCGATTCATCGGTGGCATAAAGCCAGGGAATCGTTAATAATTGTTTCCGCCGCAGATGACTGCGGCAATAATTCAAGGCGATTTGATAGAGCCACGTACTAAAACTAGCTTTTTTGGCATCATAGCGATAACGCGCCTTGTAAGCTCGGAGAAAGGTTTCTTGCACCACATCCTCAGCCGATTCAGCCTGTTGTAACATAGCCCAACCGAGGCGATAAATTGCCGATGCATGGAGAGTATATAATTCATCAAAAGCATCGGGGTCATCATTTTGCCAACGCTCAATGATTCCCTGCTCCATGATGGTTTTTTCAGATATTATTCGTTCATTCACTCTATTTTATGCCTCTTGTCATTAAATCCTTGACTTAATCCTCAAATTGTTCATAATAATAGCACAGTTCCGTCAAATGGGTAAGTCCAAATAGGGACATAAGTCTGACGCAAAGCCAACGATTAACCAACGATACTATAGTACCGTGAATTAAAAATTAGAAATCAATATTATTACAAGGAGAAACACATGGAAAATTCATCGAATGAGGTCAGTTCAACTACCTCACAACCCACCGAGGAGAGTTTATCTACCTCACCCTTGAATGAAGAAAGTTCAACCGTCGTAGCGAATAATGAGGAAAGTTCAAATGAGCCTGGGACAAACTTTAGCCCCTCCTACGTGACAGAACCAACCCATTATGAAAGCTCAGTCACGCCCCCATCTCGTTCAAACGCTACCGTTAGCTTGTTAATCATGTTTCTGGTTGGCGCATTGGCGGGTTTTTTTGGACGACCTTTAGTGGTTACGCCTGAAGTTATCCCGCCGCAAGTTGTCATTGTAACGGCCACGCCTGACGTTGCGGCCATTGCCAAAGCTCAAACAAGTGGTGATAAAGAAGTTATCGTGGTGACGGCCACACCCGAACCTACGCCTGATTATATGAAGGAACTTCTCAGCAAAGCCCGCCATTTTCAAGGGGACGCTAATGCGCCCATCACCATGATTGAATTTAGCGACTTTAAATGTGGCTATTGTGGCAAGTTTGCCATTGAAACCTTAGAGCAAATTCGTGAGCAATATGTTAAAACGGGCAAAGTACGTTTTGTTTATAAACAATTCGCCATTTTAGGGCCAGAATCACAGCGCGCCGCCGAAGCCACCGAGTGCGCCGCCGAACAAGATAAATTTTGGCCGTTACATGATTTAATTTTTAAGGAAGAAGCAACCAATCATACCCCACTTGATGACGCAACCTTAAGCCAATTAGCGGGTAAAGTCGGCCTTGAGACCGCGACTTTCGATACATGTTTAGCTTCTGGTCGCAATACCAACCTCATCAGCGAAGACCGCACCTATATTCAATCGCTAGGTGTGCGTGGCACGCCTGGTTTCTTAATCAATGGCGTGTACGTCTCTGGCGCACAACCCATTGAAGCATTTCAAGAAATTATCGAAAAGCAGTTGAAAGATTTAGGCAAAAGCTAACTTTAATGAGAAATGAGAAGTGAGAAATGAGAAGTGAGAAAACATTTACTTCTCATTTTTAATTTCTCACTTCTCATTTCTCATTCCCCATGCCCCGTTACCTCGCCTTACTTCTCATTCTCCCCTTTTGCGCTTTCCCCGAAATTATTTTTGGTCAGCAAACGTTATATTGGACCGACCTCACCTGGATTCACTACCCGCGCCACACCTTCGCCGCCCAAGAATGGCTGACGGGGCGCGTCCCATTGTGGGACCCTTACGAAGATACGGGTATCCCCCTCCTTGCCGAGAGCCAAGTTGGGGTATTATATCCGCCCAGCCTCCTTTTTTTACTCCCCGTAACACCCAACCGCGCCCTAGCCCTCTTTATATTGCTTCATTTCAGTCTCGCCGCCATTTTCACCTATCTCCTCGCCCAAGCCTGTAACCTCAGCCCGCCCGCCGCCACTCTCGCTGCGCTAAGTTACGGTTTTGGCGGCTTCCTCATGAGCCAAGTTACCAATCTTAATATCATGACAGGCGCAATCTGGTTGCCACTGATGCTTTATGCTGTTAATAAATTGTATCAACGCCGCACCTGGGCCATGTCCATGATAGCAGGGATTCCCCTAGCCTTACAAATTCTAACCTCACAGCCCCAAATAGTCTTTTATAGTCTCGTTACCGTCGGCAGTTACGGTTTGTATCTCAC
>JAIFLK010000177.1 GCA_020049115.1 Chloroflexota bacterium
GTGCCGCCCGTCTTAAGTAACTGTAACTCATCCGCCAGTTGACCAATGACCGTGACCCAATCCACATTACCGCTAGGGCGGTGTCCTTCATTATAAGGGTAGAACACTTCCACCCCCGCCACGCCATCGGCTTTGGCCTGACGCACCAGGGCGACGGGGTCAACCGCAGGGCCATACGCCCCAGGGTGCGCCAACACGGGCAGCCCCCCCGCCTGCTTGACCACTTCAATGGCCTCCGCCACCGTTAAGGCAAAATTACGCCCCACATGGGCTTTGGCATGAGTGGCAAGATATTCGTCATAAATCTGTTGGCGGCTAACAAATCGCTCAGGGTAACGTTCCCATAAAACTGCCGCAATATGAGGCCGCCCTGGTACGCCACTGGCGCGGGCAAAAACTTCTTCTACCGTAATATCAAACCCTAAATCACGCAATAATTCTATTTGGCGAATTTTTTGGTCAATTCGCCCCTGCTTCACTTGCTCTAACATGGTGAGTAACGTAGAATCATCAGGATTGATAAAATAACCTAAGAGATGTGTACCCATATAATTTTTTTCGGCTTCAATCCGCGTGCTGAGTTCAATCGCGGGAACAATTTCAATTTGTAACATTTGCGCAGCGCGCTGGGCTTCGGCCAAACCATCAATGGTATCATGGTCGGCAATGCCCAAAACCTGTAGGCCCCGTTGCGCGGCGCGCTCAACCAATTGCGTGGGCGTAAGCAGACCATCGGAGGCGGTGGTATGACTGTGTAAATCAATTAGATAACGGGACATGAGTCGTTACTCGTTTAATTTCTATAGTAGCCATTATAAGGCTTAAAGCCTTATAATGGCTTATAATAACTAAATGAATAGTCTATTAGTGACTAATCCTTACAACATTCTCGGTTTTCTGTCCAATTTTACGTTCTGTCCCCGCCAAAATGCGGGCGTAATTTTCACGTAAGGCATATAACATTAAGCCTGTCATTAAAATGCCACTCAAAATATAGTCGTAGGGAACTCGCCCGAACCCCAACACCGCGAACAACGTCAAGATAAACAGCCCTGAAATGGCAACGGTGGTGGAGAGAATAGACGCATAACGACTAATTACGAGGGCGATTAAGGCGCAAATGGTCGCTGATAAACCTATCCAAAAATTAATGCCGCCTAATACCCCAACGGTTGTACCCGCCCCGACTCCGCCGCGAAATCCTAAGAATATGGAATAATTATGGCCTAAAACGGCGGCGGGGGCGGCCAATGTGACCACCCAATAAGGCACGACATGTGGGGCTAAGGTGTGCAAAATGAAAATGGGAACTAGCCCTTTCATCACGTCGCCAAAAACAGTCAATCCTGCCGCCGTTGTCCCCGCAGAACGTAATACATTGGTGCCGCCCGTCCGCCCGCTGCCCGAAGCCATAACATCTACCCCATATAAACGGGCCACCAAATAGCCTGTGGGAATAGAGCCACAGAGATAGACCAGAAAAATAGTTATCAAGCCAATGAGATAAATCATGCAGTTCTCCTCATTAATAACCTGAGTATAGCAGAAAATATTACAAGCCGCAATTCAGCTAGTCAGCGTTCAGCTTGTCAGCTAAAAACTGATAGCCTGAAAAATTACTCCACCTGTAAATAATTGGGGGATACGGAGTCCAAAGCCATAGGCTTTGAGCAGTAAGACAAAGCCTACGGCTTTGGACTCCAAAGCTATCACCTAAAAATTTACAGGTGGAAATTACTTAGGAATGAGGATTAATTAACTGTCCCAAGTCAATTTTGGAGTGCAAACCTTCAGGTTTGCTCGTTGGTAGTGGGCAAACCTGAAGGTTTGCACTCCGCATAAATGAGCAAGTTATTTAATCCTGATTCCTTAGCTGATTGCTGACCACCTGACTAGCTGAACGACTGACACGCTGACAAGCTGATATGCCAACCTTAATAGAAACCCTCACTAGTTATGTCCCTACCTTAATTACCCGTCGTTTGGCCGCCGACCCTGCGCCCATTAGCCTGCCCACTGCCGACGGATTCAGTGGCGCGATTTTATTTGCCGATTTAGCGGGCTTCACCGCCCTTACGGAACATCTCAGCCAACAAGGGCCGCATGGCGTGGAGTTATTAGCCCAAGTATTAAACCGTTATTTTGACCGTATCATTGACCTCATTACGGCATATGGCGGAGATGTGGTTAAATTTGCAGGGGATAGCCTGTTGGCTTATTGGCCCACAGTTGAGCAACCTCACCCTGGTTATCTTACGCCACATGACACCACCACCGCCATGCGTTATGCCACGCAATGCGCGGCCTTGATTCAAAGTGAACTTAAAAATTACGAAACGATGGGCATGACCTTACGCTTACGCACTAGCCTCGGCGTGGGTCACATGGTCGCCATGCATTTGGGCGGCGTATTTGACCGCGCCGAGTTGATTATTTTAGGTAGCCCTATCATCCAAATTAAATTAGCTGACGCAGCCTGTCAGCCAGGCGAAGTGACTTTATCGCCCCAAGCCTGGGAACTGATGCAACCTTACGTTCAGGCCGAGCCGATTTCAGACCAGGCCATGCGGCTACAAAATATTACATCAACCTTACCCCTGCCCAGACCCACCCGTTTCCCCGAATTGCCGTTAGAAGCCAAAACCGCCCTCCAACCTTACATTCCCGCCGCCATTTTTAATCGCTTGATGGCGGGACAAACGCAATGGCTGGCGGAATTATCCATCGTTACGACCATTTTTATTAACCTGCCCGATTTGACCCCTAAAACAACGTTAGATGAAGCTCAAACCGTCATGTGTGAGTTACAAAACGCACTTTATCGTTACGAAGGCAGCATTAATAAACTGAATGTCGATGAAAAAGGGATTACCATGGTCGCGGTGTTGGGGTTGCCGCCGTTGATTCATAGCGATGACGCGGCGCGCGGCGTGCGGGCAGCCCTTGACATTCAAGCCAAATTACAAGCCCTCGGCCTCGGTGGTTCCATTGGCATTACAACGGGGCGCGCTTTCTGCGGCACGATTGGTAGCTCAACCCGTTGTGAATACACCATGCACGGCGATGTCATCAATTTATCGGCCCGCCTCATGCAAATTGCCAGCAAATTAACCCAAGTGGAAACCACGCCCATAAATGGCGGCAGTGCCATGCCACTAAATGAAGGAGATTGGCAAACCGTCCCTATTTTATGTGATGAAACCACCTATCAGGCCGCCGCCAGACATGCCCTATTTGAGCCGCTGCCGCAAGTCGCGGTAAAAGGCAAAGAGCAAACAGTCAAGATTTATCGTCCGATTAGTCATATTAAGCGGTATTACCGTTCCCGCACCTTAACGGGTTTGTTAGCGGCGCGCCAAGCGGACCCAAGCTACTCGTTTAAGTCGCTAGATGATTTGCGCCCTAAAGCCAAGATGATTGGGCAATTGGCAGAACGCCAGTTTTTAAGCGAACAAATTCAAGGCTTACTGATTGATTACGCTTTTCAAAATAAACACCCACGCGTGGTCATCATTGAGGGCATGGCGGGCATTGGAAAATCAAAGCTGATAGGCGATTTAATTGAACAAGCTGAAAGTAGTCGCGTCACGCATTGGGTCGGCGCGGCCAACGCCATTGAACGCACCACGCCCTATCATGCGTGGTATCCCATGTTCAATCAAATTTTCAAACTTGACATGTTACCCCATGAACCACGCATGCGGCGGGAATATATTCTTAATCAAATTGTGGCCGATTTTGGCTTAAGCAAAGTGGAGGTGGCGCAATTGCTGCTGCTCGCGCCGTTGCTTAAAGCGGTGATTCCGCTGGATTTACCCGAAAATGACATTACGATTGCCATGACGAACATGGTGCGTGCCGAAAACACCCGCCAAGTGTTGCTCAGTATATTGCATGCCATCACCCGTCAAAATCCGACCTTGCTCATCATGGAAGATGTCCATTGGCTCGACTCCGCGTCCTGGGCGTTGGCGGAAATGGTGATAGAGAGTCAGTTGCCCTTGCTCCTGGTTATGACCACCCGCCCCTCAGAGGAAGCCCATCGCGTCCTACCCCATTGGCAAATCAGCAACCCCTTTTTGTTAGCGCGGACCGACTTCTTAAACTTTCTGACCACTAAAAAATTAGCTCCGCCACGCCAACTCGCGCCCTTATCGGTTGAAGAAACCTTACAATTAGTGTGTCAACGGCTCTATGTCTCCCAACTCCCGCCCGAATTAGAAACAGTCATTTTTGAAAAAGCAGCCGGGCATCCCTTTTTTAGTGAAGAACTCGCCTATATGTTACGCGATTTAGGGCTGATAACCGTGCGAGACGGTCAATGTAAAATCACCTCAACCCTGACCGCGCCCCTCCCTGATACGATTGAGGCGGTGATTGCCAGCCGCATTAGTCGGTTGATAGAACCCGAACAACTCGCGCTCAAAGTCGCCAGCGTCATGGGGCGGATTTTCCAATTTCAACTTTTGCTCGATATTTATCCCATTGAAAATGATAAAACCATCTTGCCCGAAGCCGTCCATCACCTTACGGAACTTGACATCCTGTCACTAGAAACGCCCATGCCTGAATTGGCCTACCTCTTCAAGCACACCATCACCCAAGAAGTCGTTTATCAACGGCTCGTCCAAAGCCAACGGGAACAACTCCATCGAGCCGTAGCGGAATGGTATGAACTGACGCAAATTGACAATCTCGCGCCCTTCTACTCCCTCTTAGCTTATCATTGGGGACAAGCAAACGTTATTTTAAAACAAGGTTATTATTTGGAACAAACCGCCCAACAAGCCTTAGCCAATGGCGCGTATCAAGAAGCCGTCGAAGCCTTTAAGGAATTGTTAGCTTTAGAGCAACCCGTTTCGCCCATGCAAGTGGTGCTATGGGAACGGCAATTAGCCCAAGCCTATTTTGACCTCGGTCAATTACCGCAAAGTCGCCATCATTTAGAGCGCACCGTCAAATTGCTCGGCTGGCCGATGCCCACCCACACTGTTGGTTTATGGCGACAACTCATAGCACAAATCAGTCATCGTATTAAGCATTATAACACCCCGCCATCACAACCCGTTGCCATGCTTGAAGCGGCACGGGCGTATGAGCAATTAGCGCACATCGCCTATTTTTCGCAAGAAAAAACCTTAGCCTTCATGTCCGTATTACAAGGTCTTAATCTAGCAGAAGCGGCGGGAGCGCAAGCCGAAATAGCCCGCAGTTTAGCCAATCTTACCTTGGCGGTGGGCATACTCCCCATGCCCAAACTAGCGCAATCTTACAACCGCCAAGCCCGTGCCTTAGCCCATGAATTACAAGAACCCGCAGTTTCGGCTTGGGTATTGATGATTACAGCCACTTACGAACTAGGGTTAGGACACTGGCAATCAACCCAAAATGCGCTCGCCCAAGCCCTACCCTATTGTGAGCAACTCAAAGACCACCGCCACACCGCCCAAATCCTCAGCCTAACCGCCATGGCTGCCTATCATCAAGGGCAATTTGTGCGAAGCGGGCAAATTTACGCCGAAATTGAGTCAGCGGCTACACAATATGGCGATAGCCAAGCGCAGGCTTGGGGTTTGGTAGGGCAGGCTCTTAATTTATGGCAATTAGGTCAACTGACCGACATTGCGCCTTTATTACACAAAACCCTGCCCATGTTAGCCCATAATCTTGACCAGGCCGAAAAATTGCGCGCCCATGCCTTGCTGGCCCTCGTTTATTTGCAACAAAACAACTTAGACCAAGCCGACGCGATGGCCGCAGAAACCACGCGCTTAATGGAGAACGCCGCTATTGGGGTCGTTAAAGCCATAAAAAGTTATGTATTTTTAGCCCAATTTTATTTAACCCGTTGGGCGCAAGAACCTCATCAGGCCCCCAAATGGCACCCTCAAGCCCACCTTGCTTGCCAACGATTACAACAAGTCGGGCGAGTTTTCCCCATTGCCCGCCCCCGCGCGGCCTGGGCGCAAGGACATTACGACTGGCTCATGGGTCAGCCCATAGCGGCCCATAAACAATGGCAACGTAGCCTTAACCAAGCGCAACATCTCGCCATGCCCCATGAAGCCGCCTTAGCCCACCAAGCCCTGGGGCAACACCTACCCCTGCATGACCCCGCCCGCCAAGAACATTTGCGCCAAGCCTGCCAAATTTTTAGCCGCTTGGCCTCAGTGCATGATTTGACTGACACGTTGCAAATTTGGCTACAGCCAACTCTGTTTGTAAAATAACGCCACCTGTAAATTTTTCAAGATGGCCTTGACAATTTCCCGTAAATCCACTTGACGGCGACGGCCCCGACTACTGGTAAGTACCCAAGCAAAAGTTTTGCGGACTATTTTTAGTCCTTTAGGACTTACGCAAAACCGTTCATTTTGAGGAGTGACACACGCCCTCGTGTGTCACTGTTAGCACGAGGGCGTGCTAACTCCGCGATTT
>JAIFLK010000075.1 GCA_020049115.1 Chloroflexota bacterium
CCGCAATTATTTGCGGGCTGTCCGCAAAGGATTGCGGACTCCTAATGGTCATCATAAAAGTGTAAGTCTCAAACGAAATGCAGTATAAGTAAATATATCTCCAAAATCCGCGAAGTAACGCTAAGAAATATGAAGAGTTAATTTTCTATTTCTGGTGTTTCTAAGCGGATTCTGGTTTTAATGAACAGTTACAATAAAATTGCCCTTTTTTCATTACAAGGACTTTCGCTTATAGCCCATTTTGTAGCAAACAGGAGTGTCAAAATTTCATTTTGACCTGTGAAAATGAAATTTTCGCACTCCTTGAGCAAAAGTCCCACATTACAAAACCCAAAGGAGTTTCTTATTATGAACAGTACCATTGCAACACCATTTAATAAAGTTCAACCTGGCCCCCAAAAGGCCACCAATGGCCTACCTCACATTACGCCCCTCAAAATTACCCCACCCACCAAAATTATTAAACGTGACGGGCGCATTGTCGCCTTTGACCTTGAGCGCATCGAGCAAGCCATTACACGTTGTTTCGCCAGCTTTGGCCGCACCCCCAATACCTCAGTGGCACATTTAGCCAAACAGACTTATAACATTGTTTCGGCACAATACGAACAACCCACCGTAGAGCAAGTGCAAGATATTGTGGAAATGGTGTTGCAGGCGGCGGGCGAATATGAAGCCGCCAAACAATACATTCTCTATCGAGCCGAACATGCCAAACTGCGTCAGCAACGCCCTGTGCCTGAACCCGTGCGCGCCGTCTTTGCCGAGTCGAGCCAATATTTTCCTACACCATTACAACAGTTTCAGTTTTATGACAAATATTCCCGTTTTAATTATGAATATGGACGGCGAGAAACATGGATTGAAACGGTTGACCGCGCCGTTGATTATTTAGCGGAGTTGTCCGAGTATCGTTTGCCTGCGCAAAATTACGAACGGATACGCCAAATGGTCTTAGAAATGAAGGCCATGCCTTCCATGCGGCTGTTAGCTATGGCGGGGCCTGCGGCGCGGCGCAATAATGTAACTATTTATAACTGTTCTTACATGCCCGTTGAAAGCATTGACTCTTTTGTGGAAGGACTAATCATTTCCATGAGTGGCTGTGGCGTGGGCTTCTCGGTGGAGCAACATTATTTGGAAAATTTCCCCCGTATTAAGCGGCAATTGAACACCAATCCCTTACATCATATTGTGGAGGACTCGGCGGAGGGCTGGGCCGATGCGTTGCGTTTGGGCTTAGAAACGTGGTTTGAGGGCGGTGATGTGCAGTTTGATTACTCGCTGATTCGCTCTGCGGGCAAACCCCTCCGCACTAAAGGCGGGCGCGCCTCTGGCCCTGACCCCTTATCAAAAATGTTACAATTTACCCGCGCCCGTATTTTAGCCCGTCAGGGGAGTTTCTTACACTCTATTGATGGACATGACATTATGTGTGCAGTGGGTAATGCGGCAGTTAGCGGTGGGGTGCGGCGCACGGCCATGATTTCCCTATTTGATTACGATGACCTGGAGATGCGCCACTGTAAAGATGGCGATTTTGAGCGTTATAATAGTCAACGTTGGAACGCCAATAATTCGGCAGTCTGGCCTAATCGTAAATTATCGCAAGAGGAAGTGGCTAAATTTTTCTTAGACATTGTGGATTCGCAACGGGGTGAGCCAGGCATTTTTAATCGGCAAGCGGCGATTAACACTAAACCTGAACGACGCAAAGCAGACACCTTTGGCACAAATCCTTGTGGTGAAATCATACTTAAAAATTGGCAATTTTGTAATTTATCCATTGCCGTGGCTCGCCATGAGGATACCTACGAAACGTTAAAAGATAAAGTTGAAGTGGCGAGTTTGATTGGGACGATTCAATCTATGGCGACCTATTTTCCAGGTTTGCGTCCCATGTGGGCCGAAAATTGTAATGATGAACGGCTATTAGGGGTAGATGTGACGGGGCAGTTAGATAGTTTGGTGGCGCAAGACCCTGAAGTGCAGGCTAAATTACGGGAAGTGGCGATTGAAACCAATCGGATGACGGCGCAAATGTTGGGCATCAATCAATCTGCGGCGATTACTTGTGTGAAACCATCGGGTAATTCTTCGCAATTATTGAATTGCTCGCCAGGGATTCATGCCCGTTGGTCGCCTTATTATGTGCGAAATGTGCGAGTGGCAACCCATACCCCTATCTTCAAAGTATTACGGGATATTGGTGTGCCAATGGACCCTGAAAATGGGCAAATGCCTGAAACCGCTGATACATGGGTGATTCATTTCCCTGTTAAATCGCCTGATAGCGCGATTACGCGCAAAGAGCGCACCGCCCTAGAACAATGTAACTATTGGTTACAAAACAAAACGCATTGGACAGAGCATAATCCAAGCGTTACGATAACTTACCAACCCGATGAAATCATTGACCTGATTAAATGGGTCTGGCAACATCAAGAAAAAATTGGCGGCATGGCCTTTTTGCCCGCCTTTGATGCTCAATATGACCAGATGCCTTACATGGAAATTGGCGAGGAAGAATACCATCGCCTAACCACGAAATTCCCACCGATAGATTTTTCTAAGCTCTACCGCTACGAGGAAGAGGATTATACGACAGCAGCACAGGAGTTGGCCTGTTTGTCAGGGCTGTGTGAAGTGGAATTTTAGGGGAAAATCAGCGAAGTTACGCGAAGAACTATTTCGCGTAACTTCGCAAACCTGGAGAAAATTTTGCAAAAACTGACTATTTATTGACTTATGATAGCCTTTGTTATATAATAGTCGTAATGTGTTTCAATTAAATCAGAACCATTATACACTTTAATTTAATATAAAATATATTTTAAACTATGTATAATTTCAACAACAAACAACTCCAACGCAAATTCAAACATGCAATTGATTTTGGAATCACGGGGAGTTATAATCCTCAGAATATTTTAGCTTACCAACAAACTTTATTCGCTCATATTAATGCGCCAACAACTTACATAATTCGTGGCACTTATCACCAACAGCCCGTGATTCATCATTTCAATCCTGTCACTAACAACAACGTTATTTTTGATTTGGCAGACAATTTTGTAAGTGGTTGGAAACTTAGCCCCGCGCAAATTTGGCATTTGACCCACAACAATGCGCTTTAAGGAGTTCAAAATGACCATTAGTGAATATAAAACATTATTGCAATCTTTCTTAGACCAGCAAATTTCAATCGCGGCCTTTGAAACGGCTTATCTGGCAACTGTTAAAACTGAACCTGCCGATATTTCCGCTGAGTTATACCCAATTTTGCAAGAACTATTTTGGGCGGTTGATTCCTATTCACCTGAATGTCAGGTAGGAGAGGAAACAGCCTTTACCATTTCAGAACAAAAATTACGTCAAGTAGCAAATGATACTTTACTAAACCTTAATTTACAATGGCCTAACTTGCAAATTATAACAACTAAACAAGGTCAACGCTTCGTGGTATTAAGTATTACTACATGGGAGAATTTATTAACTTCGTTAAGTAAAATAGAGGATAAGCAAATCATACTCAATACGTTACACCACTTAAGACTTGAATCGAATATGGTTAAACCCATGCCTGCTGAGAAATTGTTATATTAGTAACACCTAACCATTAACGTAATAAAGTAAATTAATAAAAAAAAAGGGGACTTCATTGAAGTCCCCTTTTTTTGCCTTAGCGTCTAAATATTAACACCAAACCTATCATCATTAAAAGACCAAATAATAGCCCCGATAGGCAAACGAGACATAACCCAACAAACACCAATCCGCCCAATAACGCCGCGGCCCCATCATCATCTGTCGATTTTTTAGGCGTTTTATGTTCTTCAAACGTAATATCCTCTGGGGAACGGGGCGTGGAAGTTGGCCGCACCTGGGCGATGAGAGTGGCAGGTGGCGGGTCGGTGGAAATGGTGGGGTCGGTGGGTGAGTTGCCCAAATTGAGCCGCCCTGCCCCAAATTGGTCATCTGCTCCAGCGTCACCTAAATCAACGGCGCGATCCTTAAGAAACTGGGCAATATCATCAGGCGCAAATTGCGGAAACGCCTGTAATACTAAAGCCGCCGCCCCCGCCACATGGGGCGCAGCCGCCGAAGTGCCAGGAAAATCTTTCGGGCTATAGGCGGAAGTATCTACTGAAGCAGGGCCAACTAAATCAGGTTTCAAACGGCCATCAGTGGTTGGGCCGTGGGAACTGTAAGTTTCTAAGGTGTCACCATACCAATAAACCGCCCCCACCGCAAAGGCTTTATCCGCATCGGCGGGGCTGCCTAAACTATATTCAGGGTTAATAAACTTAGCGGGTAAAAGTGACGGCTCAATAAATAAATCAAACATGGCATCGCCGCGAGCCTCACCGCCATAATTTTCAATACTCAAAAGATAGGTAGTCTCCTCATCAAACGTGTAAATAAAGCCCTCAATGGGCAGCTGCCCCTCTTTCCCCTCTTGCGCCTCTTCCGATTTAGCCAACAAAGTGCCGTCCTCACGATACAACAACAAATCGTAATCCTGACTAACGTTAGCCCAATCATTCCAACTTAATACAATGCGCGTGGCGTTATCCGTGCCAGCAATAAAGGGCATGACCTGTTTATCAGGGTCGCCAAAATCATGCTTATTATCGCCATTGCTATCCTGATATTGGCCGCGATAATGTCGCTCGGCATAATTTCCCGCCGAATTGACCCAAAAAATGCCCTGCTGGTAGGCTTGATTGACCAAATCCGCCGAAAAACCCGTGCCATTCAACGGCGTGGTGCCAATACTATTGGTAGAATTTGAAATAATACTCACCCCCTGCTCCATCAGCCACTCTACCGCCTGCCCCATGGCCGCATCCGAGCCGTCATAATACGCAAGATAAAGCGTAGCTTCGGGGGCCATTTCATGGATAATTTCGGCGCAAGCCGTCCCATGCGCTTCCTTATCAAAATCCGATGTATCGCCAAAAGTCTCAACCGTGACCTCGGCAGGTAATTCATTGCCTAACAAATCACGGTAGTTAGCAAAACCCAAATCTAAAATCCCAATTTTAATTCCCTGGCCGCTAAAACCTGCCGCGTGCCAATGGCTGGCAAGCGTTAAATTAACCCCCTGCCCCACAATTAAACTCTGTTGAATGGTCGCTTTTTTAGGCAATTCTAATCGAATCACATGGTTAAGATTTGAAAGATGTTCCACCAATTGACCAGGGTTTTTGGCCTTAACCTGCTCCTCAATCAATGACAATGGAATGGCGATATTAATGAGGTTTTTGTAATATCCACTCACAATAACCTTTTCCGCCTCCAATTCCTTAATCAAAGCTTCAGGTTGGTCAGTATCTAACACCAACGTCATGATAATTTGGTCATCTTTGTTCATAATATTACGTTGCCGCGCCAACGCAATCGCCGCCTCAGCCCCACCATTTTGATAGACCAAATAAAAATCTTTATAGACCGACCCCAATTCAGGGTTCTCCAATAAATCGGCCAATTGTGGATACTGACCACGAATTTCAGCCGCCACTTCACTGAGGGAAGGCACGGAAGTCAGTTCAATTTTGGGCGGCAGTTCCAATGAAGTTTGTGTGGGTAGCAACGGAGTCGCCCAGGGCATGGGTGCGTTTATGGAGTAGCCATATGCCACAATGCTACCACCTAACAGTAATAAAACGAACGCACTCAAACCAATAAATATAAGATGTTGTTGTTTCAAAGTATACTCCTTAAAAATGGTCATTGGTCATTGGTCATTGGTCACTCGTCACTCGTCATTGGTCATTGGTCACTCGTCACTCGTCAACAAATAACAAATGACAAACGACCAATGACGCTTACTTACGATGGCGCGGCAACCAGGTCATGCCAAAATCTATTAAGGGACGTTGCGGCATGAGCATGGCCGCCGCCTGCCCCACCCGCCCCATGCGAACTAAATTCGTTTCCGCCGCAAAATCATCACCCAGGAAAGGGAAATCATCTGAGTCCCAATTAATATCCTCAAACTCAACCCATTGCTGTTGCCCCGCCACTAAAACGGGCGCGCCCACTAATTTGGTCTCTTTCGTGGGATAATCCACCCGATATTCTGACAAATGCAACGATGTATTACTATCATGCCCCACGCCCACTAACAATACCCAACCCGCTAAATCATACATCCGCCCCAACGTCGAATCATCACCTAAACCAAAGGGCAACGGCTGATTTGGCACCGCGACGACCTCGGCATGTGCGCCCCAGGCCGCAAAAGAATAATGGGGATGTGAGCCACGCCTAACCCCGCGCTGGCTACGGAAACAGTCCACAATCGTTCCCATTTCTCGCGTCGGCGTAATATCAGGCTGATACGCGGGCATGGTTTCCCGTATGGTTTGCCACCAATTTTCTGGCACGGGCGGGTTTTGCCACCGCTTAGGGTCTGACAAATGGTTCG
>JAIFLK010000351.1:0-10413 GCA_020049115.1 Chloroflexota bacterium
GAGAATGGCACAATCGGGTTGGGAAAACGAGGAGCTTTAATAGTACGATTCTCATCCAACTCTACACCACCGACTTCGGTAAAATAGAGATAGGGAATACCTGCAACAGCACATGCCAAGGCCCTACCATTACGTTGCCAAGCATTATTACCCGCAGGAAGCGCACTCGAAAATTCAACGGCTAATAAAATTTCTTCACTCTTTTCCGCCACAAGAATTTTGGTGATAACTATATCCGTTGCTTCACGTAAAGGCGCGCCATGAGATTGAAATATATCTTGAATATTAATTCCCCAACGCCCATGCCCCGATAATAATTCTACTTTGAATAGAACTTTATCATTATCGAAAATTTCATACTGTGGCATGTAGGGTGAACTAATTAATGAGCGTATCTTAGCTGAAAAGGAATCTGCTACTAGATTCAGCCCACGTTCACATTCGATAATATTATCACCATGGATTCGTAAAACATCACGGTTGTTTAAATTGTTTATCATTTAGGTTGTAATCAACCCCACATGTAGCCCCGCCACAAGCAGACCCGCGATGGTTTTCGCGTCCTCAATTTCGCCCCGCTTCACCATGCTGATGACTTCGCTCCAGGGCAGGGTTAAGACTTCGATATGTTCATCAAACTCTAATTCGCTGGGGCCAGGGGTTAAATCGGTGGCCAGGTAGAAATGGAGAAACTCGCTCAAGATACCAGGCGCGGAGTAAAACCCATGCAATTTACGCCAGGTCGCGGCGCGGTCGCCTGTCTCCTCTAACAATTCACGCGGGGCGGCCACGTCGGGGTCTTCATCAGGTTTCAGGCCCCCCGCAGGCAACTCATACACCCACTTATCCACCCCCGCCCGAAATTGGCGCAATAAGCGAATTTGGTTATCGGCGGTCAGGGCAATCACCACCACCGCACCATTATTCACCAGCACATCACGCCGCACCATCTGCCCATTGGCAAGCTGCACGTGGCGCGTCTCCACATTAAAAATCGCCCCGTTAAATACTTGTTCACTACTGATAATTGTTTCTGGTTTCATTTGCGTGGCTGCTCCTTAACCCAACCCTAATATTTCAACGGCTTTCTCATACAATTCATCGGGGTCGAAAGGTTTGGTCATATAAATATCCGCGCCCACTTCTTGCCCCTTTTGTTTATCAAATTCCTGGCCTTTGGCCGTGAGCATGACAATGTAAATATCTTGCAATTTTAGCTCATGCTTCACAATGCGACAGACATCAAAGCCATTGACCTTTGGCATCATGACATCTAAAAAAATCAAATCAGGCTTTTCAGCCTCAATAATTTCCAAAGCCTCTGCGCCATTGCTGGCGGTAAATAACAAAACTCCGTCGTCTTCTAATTCTTCCAGGGTTTGTTCAATGAGTAAGCGAATATGAGATTCGTCGTCAACGATGAGAATTTTTCGTTCCATAAAAATGTCTACCAAAGAGATTAAGTCGTAGAGATTACCGCCGATAGGATTGACACAAAGACCTCACCCCAGCCCTCTCCTACATAGGAGAGGGAGCAACATCTCCCCCCGATGTCGGGGGGATTAAGGGGGGTAGGTAAGTCCAACCAACGTTAAACCCTAAGCCTTAACTCGTTTCACCACAAATAAGGTAAAATCATCCGATTGCGGCGTATTTTGGGTGAATTGTTTCACCCCTGTAACAATAGATTGTAAGGTGGCTTCGGCTCCATCCGTCGTTTTAGTGACGGCAACCGCCTGCAAGCGGTCATCGCCAAATAATTCACTCACGGCATTCATGGCCTCGGTCACGCCGTCGGTAAAGAAAACCAGCGTATCATTCATCGCCAATTGAACCGCTTGTTCCTGTAAAGTAATGGGGTCAAACGCGCCCAATAAAAAGCCCTCAGCCGCTAATTCCTGCGCCTCAAGCTGCCCTTGCGGCAACCACAAAGGCCAATTATGACCGCCACTGGCATAGATTAACTTGCCCGTCTCTAGCTCCAAAATGGCATAAAAGGCCGTCAGAAAAATGCCTGAGCGATTATCTTGCACGATGAGCCGATTGGTTTGCTCTAACACCGCCGCGGGGTTGCCACCATTCATGGCAATCGTGCGAATGATGGAACGGCTAAAGGCCATGAACAAGGCCGCAGGCACACCTTTGCCCGTCACATCGGCAATGAGCAGCCCCAAACGGCGCGGCTCGCCAGGCAGCTCAAAAAAGTCATAAAAATCGCCGCCCACCTGACGCGCCGATTGATAAATGGCCGCAAATTCCCAGCCTGGAATAGTCGGGCAGGATTCAGGCAGCAGGCTGAGTTGAATTTGCTGGCCGAGAGCCAACTCTTTATCCAACCGTTGCCGCTTGATTTCGCGCTGGTGTAGCCAGGCCGTATCTATGGCAATGGCGGTTTGATTGGCTAAAGCCATAAGTAATTTTTCGTCACTCGCCGTAAAGACCGTTTGCTGCACCTTCCGCCCTAACAAAATAATGCCCAGGATATGGTCACGGATTTTCAATGGCACACACAAAATGACATCCACTGGACTGGAGGCGAGGGATAATGAGGTAAAAATTTCAGGGTGGCCCGTTTCATACACTTGTTCAATCAAATAATGGGTCACTCCTTCGAGAAATTCATCTGTTTCATCATACCCAAAACTAGCCCGCACTTTCAAATCGGCGCGGTTTTCCGCCGATGGCAACAGAATGGCCCCCATGTCGGCTTGAATCACCCGTACCGCTTCCGTTAAAACTAATTGGGGAATAATATCAGGGTCTAAATTACTGCCAATCGTTTCCGTAATATGATAGAGCAAATTGATTTCACGATAGCGTTCTAAGGCTTCATTCGCCAATGACCGTTTTTCCGCCACTTCATGCAAAAACAAGGTCAAGGTATAATGTAAACATTGCCAGCCCGCCTCATTTAAAGGGCCAAACGCCACTAACGCGCCCACCCAATGGTCATTCACAATAAGTGGTTGTAACGCCCAATCGCCCATATAAAGGCCACGTAAGGGGCTATTGGCCTGAGCTAAAAATTCGGCTAATTCAGCCTCATGCCACTGACCTATATCAGCAAAGAGGTCACCATCAGCTTTCGTTAAAGCTAACTTCACCCCAGGCATGAGGTGGCTAAATTGGGTAAGCCACGCGGTGGCTTCATTACGTTTTATGAGGCGGTTTAGGGGAAGAACTGACATGGGCGGTGGCTTCATTACGTTTTATGAGGCGGTTTAGGGGAAGAACTGACATGGGTTTCCTTAAATCATGGCGAAAATTGAATTTTAACTCTGGAGTCCAAATCTTTAGATTTGACGGTCAAATCTAAAGAGATAAATCAGACAAGAATATCTGACCTACGGTAGAACAGACATTCCTGTCTGTTCATGGCAACACAACATCTCATTGTAATGGATTAATGACTCTCTTGAAAAAAGAAGAACATGATATTTTCAAGTCCTGGCTCATAGCGTAAGGTACGGATACTATCATAATATGCTTCGGGGTGGTCAGAGTTGACAATAATCATATCAGGTTTCATCATTAGGGCGGTTTGAATGAGCGACTCATGGGGCGCAAGTTGAGCCACCAAGTAGCCCTGGGCTTGAAAAATTTGGGTGAGGGGCTGTTCAGGGGATTGATATTGGTCTACAATCAACACGCTTCTGCGGGAGCCGCCTTGAGCAATGAGGGCTTCAATTTCGGTAAATAATCTAGGCATGTCAATCGGCTTCTGGAAATAACGGTCAACCCCGACGCGATAACCCCGCGGCTCATCTTCAACAATTGTTAATAAAATGATAGGAATGTTCGCCGTCATGGGGTCATTTTTTAATAACGCGGCCACATCAAAGCCATTCATCTTGGGCATCATGACATCTAACGTCAGCAAATCAGGATGATGTTGCTTCACCTGTGTCAGCGCATCCAAGCCATCTTTCGCCTCTAACACTTGGTAGCCTTTGGCCTCCAATTCCTGCACCAACATCTGCCGAATATTGGCATCATCGTCTACCACTAGAACCGTTTTCTTATGGTTTAGTCCTGCTTGCTCAATATTTTGTTGAATGCCAAACTGCTCTAGTAATAAATCAATATCTAACTTTTTAACCCACGCCTCGGTCAGCGCATTATTACTGACCGCCGAAACCATGATAGGCAAACTAAATGAGACCGTTGTCCCGCGCCCAAATTCACTTTCCAACCAAATTTGCCCTTGATGATTATGAATAATTTCGCGGCAAATCGGCAACCCTAAGCCCGTCCCTTGCGGCTTATCGGTCAACGTATTGCCCACCTGTCTAAATTTATCAAATACTTTACTTTGGTCTTGGGCAGCAATACCAATGCCCGTATCCACCACACTGACAATTACCTCGCTGCCCGATGGCTTGGCGCGGCAAGTGATGCTGCCCGTTGAGGTAAATTTATTAGCATTAGAAATCAAGTTAATCATCACTTGGAGCAAGCGGTCTTGGTCGCCAACGACCTGCGGCAGCGAGGAAGAAACTTCAATGAGTAACGGCACCTCTTTATGAGCAAATAACGAGGCCGTCGCGGCCGCCGCCCGCTGAATTACCTCCGTCAGGTCAAGCGGTTGCATGTGCCACTCAATTTTACCCGACTCAATTTTGGCTAAATCTAACACATCATTAATTAACGCCGTGAGTCGTTCACCTTCCGCAATAATAATTTCCACATTCTGCTGCACTTGCGTCATGGCGCGTTGGGTTTTAGGATTGGGAGTGGTCACTAACGGGAAAATGAGGTCTAGCCGTTTCCCAATAATCTTAGCAAAACCCAACACAGAGGTCAAGGGAGTACGCAGTTCATGGCTTACATTGGCTAAAAATGCACTCTTGGCCTCATTCGCCGCCTCAGCCTCATGGCGAGCCGTTTGCGCTTCTTCATAAAGCCGCGCGTTATCTAAGGCAATGGAGGCCAATTGCGCGAAACGACTTAATAACACCACCGCCGCCTCATCCCAAACTTGCGCCGAGTTAAAATCATACGCCAAACCTAAAACCCCCATAATGGGTGCTTCATGGCCTTCAACCGCCACATGGGTTAAAGGCACGCCAATGCCCGCCCGCAAATGGCTATAATCAAAATTCGGTGAACGCTCCGCCCAGGTCGTATAATCATTAATAAACAGCGGCTGTTTATATTGCCAAACTTGCCCTGGCATACTCTCGCCTAATTTTAAAGTTGTTCCCACTCTAGCCCCAAAAAGACCAATGCCCACTTTAAGTTCCAGGTATTGCTGGGTTGGATCCATAAAATAAATTGACCCATGTTCAGTGTTAAACAGTTGCGCCGCCCGTCGAATAATATCTTCCAACAAATCATGAATTTCTAACCGCCGCAATAACCTTAACGTGGTCTCATGTAACGCCGCCAAATATTCACTCTGCCGATAAATGGCTTGTTCCGCTAATTTCTGCGCCGTAATATCATTGGCAATGGACAGCAAACCCATGAAGTTGCCTTGCGCGTCAAATTGGGCGGTATTTGACCACACACACCACACCCGTCTGCCATCTTTAGTAATATTCTCATTCTCATTATGTTCATACTTTCTAGGATGAACCACAATATCCGCCATGAGAAACTGCAAATCACGCCCCGACGTTTCCGTCAGCGGCACAATGGTCCCCATCACATTTTGACCCATTAACTCAACGGCCGTATAGCCAAAAAAGGCCAAGCCAAATTCATTCATAAAAGTGACCCGACCATGACTATCCCACTCTAAAATAATCGAATTGGCTGTTTCAACCAAATCTCGATATTTACGTTCATTGGCGATAGAATCAGCCTCAATTTGTTGACGCTTTTTCAATTCACTTTGGATCTGTTGAAACAGTCGCGCATTATCCAGCGCAATGGTCGCTTGACGGGCAAACCCGATGAGAAACTCTAAATCGGCTGGGGTAAATAACCCCTCCGAACGCGCCCGCCATAAAGCCAAAACGCCCAACGTTTCCCCCCGCGAAATCAACGGAATCGCCGCTAACCCATGATTGAGGTCGGCTGAAGTATTAGGAATAATTAAGGTACGCGGGTCTTGGTCAAGATAATTGACAAATTCAGCCCGCCCCGTTTGCACAATATCGCCTAAAATACCCCGCCCCACTTCAACGGTATGCCCCTTAACCCCCTCAGACTCCTCGCCTAACGCCAGAATCGCTTGAAACTGAGTCGGCTGCTCAGGTCGTTGCAAGTATAACGCAATAGCATTACTGCGTAATAAATCTTTCACCAAATAGGCCATCCGTTCCAAAACAACCGTCAGGTCAAGGATGGAAGAAAGTTCCCGTCCTATCTCGGCCAACGTTGCCATTTCATGCGCCCGCCGTTGCGCCTGTTGAAACAGCTGGGCATTATCAATCGCGAGAGAAGCCAACTGCCCAAAACGCTTGAGCAATTCCAACTCCGTATGAATAAATTGGCGGCCTGAATTTGGCTCATGCGCCACCGCCAAAACGCCAATAACCCGTGATTGCTGATAATTCACGTCGGCATGGGTCAGTGGCACCCCCATCATGGCCCCAAAAACCCCATCCTCATGCCCGACGACACGCCCCGACCACGTATCATAATCAAGCACGATCAATGGCCGTGCAGTTTGCCAAATTTGCCCCGTCAACCCCGCGCCCAGCATCACCCGATAACCCAAATAAGGCTGATATAGCCCAATGCCCACGCGTGACACCATGGCCTCCGTCTCCTCATCCAGCAAATAAATCGCCCCATGAGACGTACCCACTAATTGCGCCACTCGATTAACAATAGTGGCTAATAATTCATTCAATTCAAACCGACTAATCAAACCCAAAGTAGTCTCATGCAGTGCGGCCAAATATTCATTCTGCACCTGTAACATGGCTTCATCTTTTTTACGATTCGTAATATCACGTACATGTAACAAAATCGCGGGTTGACCTAAATATTCAATCGGGGTAGTGGTTATCTCCACTGGCACCGTCCGCCCATCTTTCGTCCAACTGAGGCTTTCCAGATGTTCAGGCTGGCTGACTTGGCGCGTCTTAAATGCCTCCGCCACCACCTCCCGTAACCAGGGCGGCACTAACTCTAGCACACTAATCCCCAATAACTCTGACCGCGTCATCCCATGTAAGGCACAGGCCGCGGGGTTCGCGTCCAACACATAACCATACACATCTTCCACAAAAATAGCATCGGGTGAGTTTTCAAATAAATCACGCGACCTTTTTTCGCTCTCGCGCAATGTTTCGATTAACTGACGGCTGGCGGCTAACTCTGCCATTAATTGGGCTTTCGTTTTAAGTTTGTCCTGCATACGCCCCCTCAAAAATACACTACCATTAAGTTAAGCCCAAATCCCCCTCACCCCAACCCTCTCCCAAAGGGCGAGGGAGTCTCTTGTCTCCCCTCTACCGCTGGGAGAGGGGACGGGGGTGAGGGTCACAGTTCACTAACTTAATGGTAGTGCCTCAAAAATGGGCAGAGTGAACGAAAAATTACTCCCTTGCCCCAATTCACTTTCCACCCAAATTTTGCCCCCATGTTGCTCGATAATTTGTTTACAAATCGTTAAGCCTAGCCCTGTTCCCTGGGGTTTGTCGGTTAAAGTATTGCCCACTTGTTTGAACTTCTCAAAAATCGTCTTTTGGTCGGCGGGAGCTAGGCCAATGCCCGTATCAATCACGCTGACCATGATATGCGGCTGATGATATTTCACTTGGCAAATCACCTGACCCTGCGGCGTAAATTTAACCGCATTTGAGAGCAAATTAATCACCACCTGCACCAAATGAGCGTGGTCTCCCCGCACTAAGGGCAAATCTGGCTCAATCTTTTTGATGAGTTGATGCTTGGCAAATAATGAAGCTGTCGCGGCCACGGATTGCTCAATGACCTGATTAATCGCCAATAGCTCAAAGGTATTTTCGAGATGACCCGCCTCAATTTTCGCCAAATCTAACACATCATTAATTAAGTGCGTCAAGCGTTCTCCTTCCGTAATAATAATCGTCAGATTATCACTTACCTGTTGCTTCACCCGCTGAGTTTTAGTATCGCTCTCAGGTAATTGCGGAAAAATGCGCTCCTCAAGACGTTTTTTAATAATCTTAGCAAAACCTAATACGGAGGTTAAAGGTGTACGCAATTCATGGCTGACATTGGCTAAAAAAGCCCCTTTTGCTTCATTGGCCGCGTCCGCCTGCTCTTTAGCCAATTGCAATTCCTCAAATAGCCGCGCATTTTGAATCGCAATCGCGGCTTGATGAGCAAACGCCTGCCCCACTTGAGCATCATGCGGGTGATATGCACCCACTTTGGTACTGTCAATAGTTAAAACCCCAATGGGTGCATCCCCCGCCAACAAGGGAATGCCTAACCAACCGCGTAAGTGGGCCATGTGGTCAGTCTGCACCCAGCCTGGCTCAAGCTGCACATTAGAAATGATAATCGGTTGTCGTTGGTGAAATACTCGCGTGGACGGAGTAACGGTATCTAACGAAATAGCTAACCCAATTATCTCCGTAGGGAAACCCACACCCCCCACCACCAACAGCCGATCTTGTTGCTGCAACATAATCCCCGCGCTATCATACTCAATCACCCGTCGCAACTGCTCCAAAATCATCGTCAAAACGGTATTCAAATCCAAACTTGTGCCTAAAACTACCGCCACTTGCTGCAAACTTTCGGCCATGTGGCGTTGCCGTTGCTCGGAAGCAAATAATTGGCGTAATTCCGTTTCACTCTGTTTACGGGCCGTTATATCCGTCCAGAGGGCGCACCGTCCCCCATCTTGCGTTTGGCTAACGCTCACTTGCACCCATCGCCCACTGGCTAATTGTTGCTCAAACAGCCCATGTGGAGCGCGATATTGGGCTAATTGTTCTTGTAACCATGCTTCAGGCGAAAGGGTCGTCTCTAAATAAGCCTGCCGCGCCACCATACTTTGTAATATTGTTTCTAAGGTTGTCCCAGGGCTTAATAAATCGCTGATAGGAGCTTGCATGTCCAAATATTGACGATTACATAAAACTAAACGGTCTGCCGCATCATATAACACCAAACCTTCAGAGATAGTATCAATCGCTTGCGCCATACGCGCCTCAGCCGTATCCACCTGCTGCTCTAAATGTCCAACTAAAAAACGAATTCGCGTGGCCAGGGCGTTTAAACTCAAGGCCAACTGTCCTAACTCATCTTCGCTATCCACCACCGCCCGCGCGCTTAAATTTCCCTGGCGAAAGCTCATGGCAACGTCCGTTAGTTTAACAATTTTATGGGTAATACTTTGATTCAAAATAACCGCAATCCCGACTACAAAAATAACCGCCACCAACACCGCTCCACCCAATAAAGCCGAGGCAAAATAACGAGTCAGGGTAATATCCTGCCGCGCTTGCGAGACTTGCCGCGTGGCTAAGGTGGTTAATTGGTCAGCAATCACATCAAGTAAGGGCGGAAATTGGTCAAAGCTATCAATTTTCTTTTGCAAGGCCAAATCTAAACCCAATAACTCGCGGGCATTACTTTCGTAACTGGTTAAAAGATGCTCGGCCTGTATTCGTTGTATTCGTTGGTCACTATTCAAATATGTAGTTAAATTAATCCCTGATTGAAGCTGGTGCGTCAACTTAAATACCTGTTGAATATGTTCAGGTTGATGGTCAAGTTGAAACTGCTGAATAGCTAACTTACTTGATAATAACAATTGTGCCAACTCTAAACTGTCTGTATCTTTGAACAAGAGTTGCAAAATCAACATTTCTTGCTCTAATTGTTGCAAAATACTACTGCCCCCGCCATCTAATTTAGCCGCCGTTTCCACCGCACTATCCACGCGCGCCCGATATAAACCCACCCAACGTTCATATTCCGCTAACTTAAGATGACTCACCTGCAACCCAGGGCTAATGCTGGGGTCTAGGACTAAAGATTGCAGGTGCGTATTAATATCATTCACCGTCTCTATTTCACTTTGATAGACACTTAAATATTTGTTTTCAGCGATAGCATAACCCAACACCGACCACTGCCGAAAAAAATCTTTCTCTGAGGCCCGCCCCCGTTGTAAATGCCCATCCATCTCTAAAACTAGCCGTTGAAACTCCATGCTTGTCACAATCGTGGCTTCCGTTTGCCGTTGAACGGTCATCAACGCAAAAAAACCCGTCAGGGCAACTAAGATGACTAACATTAACAATAAGCCAAAAAATAGCGTGAACTTACGGTTAATAGTGAGTTTATGCCAATATCGTCGCCACATTTGAATTAGGAATTAGGAATTAGGAGTTAGGAGTTACAAACTCCTAATTCCTAATTCCTACTAGAGTTTATACCGATTAAAAAATCGTTGACATTTTGTAGGGGCAATGCCTTGTGCTTGCCCCATTGTGGGCAGGGACAAGCCCTGCCCCT
>JAIFLK010000351.1:10427-13264 GCA_020049115.1 Chloroflexota bacterium
TGTCGTAGGGGTAGGGCTTGTCCCTACCCACCAGGGCGACCACAAGGGTACGCCCCTACAAATCTTGATATACTGAGTATATCAAGATTTGGGCGTAATAATTAAATCCCCCTCACCCCCGCCCCTCTCCCTTTGGGCGAGGGGAGACAAGATACACCCTCTCCCTTTGGGAGAGGGCAGGGGTGAGGGTATAAATCTTGATATACTGATAATGTCTACTTTATCGGTAGCGTGAACCAAAAATGAGACCCTACACCAAGTTCACTTTCAACTCCAATTTTCCCCCCATGCAACTCCACCAACTGCCGACAAATGGCTAACCCAAGACCTGTCCCATGAGGTTTGTCCGTTAATAAATTACCCACTTGACTAAATTTATCAAAGACACGCGCCAAGTCTGCTTCACCAATGCCAATACCCGTATCAATGACACTAACCATCACCTCATCAGCCACTTGTTTAGCCCGACAAATGACCTGCCCATGCGTTGTAAAGCTGATAGCATTCAACAATAAATTAACTAATACCTGTAATAAACGTGCCGTATCCCCTCTGATTAAAGGTAAAGCCTCCTCCACTTCAATAACTAACGGGAGATTTTTTTGGTCAAGGAGTGGCCTTACTTCAGCCGTAGCTTGTTGAATTATCGTCGCCATGACGATAGGCTTCATGGTTAAAAAAATCTGTTGCGCCTCAATTTGGGCTAAATCTAAAATATTGTTAATAAGTGCCGTGAGCCGTTCCCCTTCCGAAACAATAATATTAATATTCTCCGTCACCTGACCCACTGCCCGTAATGTTTTAGGGTCATCCGTCGTGATGGCGGGCAAAACCCGTTCATGCAGCCGCTTATCAATAATTTTAGCAAAGCCACAAATAGACGTTAAAGGTGTGCGTAGCTCATGGCTCACATTGGCTAAAAAGGCACTTTTCGCCATATTTGCACTCTCCGCCGCCAGCCGCGCCTGTTGTAATTCCGTAATATCGTGATACATTGCCAAATTAGCCACCCGCCGCTGGTCTATCGTAATCGGCAAACCAAACAATTCCACATCCACCAACTGACCCTGACACTGTTGACGCTGGGTAATAGCCCGAATCATCTCGCCCGCCATAATTTTTTCACTAAATTGGTTCGCCTCACCATGTAATAATCCGCTAGACATGACCACATCATCCACCAGCAAACCCATGACCTCACCCTTGCTATAACCAAATAAAACCTCCGCCGCAGGATTCCAATCCGTAATACAATTATTCAGGTCACTAATTACAATCGCCACTGGGCTATTCAACACAATCGCCTCCATGAACTCCTTTTCTCGCCGCGACGACTGATAGAGTTGGGCGTTATCTAGCGCAATGCAAGCCAATTGAGCAAACCGCCCTAACAACTCAATTTGATGATGATTAAAAGATAACTCCTGTTCTTGATGATAAGCAATCCCTAAAACACCCAACGTTTTAGGCTGATAAAGAGTGGGATGGTCGCTAGGTGACGTACTCCAGGGCAAACCCATCACCAAAGGAATACCCGCTATCAAGCCAATATGCGCCAGCGAGGTTGGGGAGGAATGTTCCGTCCATGCACTGTAATGGGGATTGGTCAGCGGTTGCCCCAATTGCCAAACCTTACCCGCCAAGTCCTGCCCCCACGCCACTTGCCAACCCTTATGGTCAGCAAAATCGCCCAAACCTACTTTCAATTCCAAATGAGTCCCACTAGGGCTAGGTAAAAAAATGAAGCCATGCGGCGCATTAAACAACTGCGCCACCCGTTTAACCAACGTCTCTAACAATTCATTTAAGTCCAATCGGCTCATCAAACCCAATGTCATGTCATATAACACGGCCAAATATTCATTTTGCTGCCACAACGCCTCCTCCGCCCGTTGTCGCTCGGCAATTTCCGCCTGCAATTGTTGATTGGCAATGGTCAACTCCGCTGTCCGACTCTCCACTTTATCTTCCAAATGAAGCTGATACGCCTCTAGCTCTAACGTCACATTAAGTAGCTCCGATGTGCGCGCCTCTACCCGTTGTTCCAAGTCTTCGTTAGCCAATTGTAAGGCACTAAAAGCCAACTCCAAATTCTGGGCTTGCTGCTCAATCACATGCTGGCTCTGTTTAAGCACCTCCTCCGTTGCTCGCCAACGTGGCATCAAAATTTGCAGAATGGCCCGCGCCGCTGTTGGGCTGCTATCTAACAATTGGTTAAATTCAACTTGGTTAATCGCTAGTAAAACAGTATCCTGACGCGCCCGCGCCGTCGCCATGCGCGGTTGAGCATCCAGCAACGCCATCTCGCCAATAATTTCGCCCGCCTCACGCGTGGCTAACAAAATTTCGTCATCAGAAGAAATTTTGTAAACCTCAATTTGACCTGATTTGATAATATAACTTAAGTCGCCAAAACTACCCTCAACAAATAAAACCTCCCCCGCCGCCACCCGAATTTCGGTCACAATTTGGCTTAGGCGCGTTAAATCATCGTCGGATAGGCTGGCAAAAAGAAAGACACTTTTAAGAAATTGCTGCATAAAATATATTACCCAATATTTATCCGTGAGCTAATGGGAATTACAGAACCATTTGAGACCTTGCAGGTCAGGAAAAAGAGTAACACCTGCAAGGTCTTGAAGACCTTGTAGGTGTAATCTTGACCCCATTTAATGAGTGGTGACACGCTCCACTAAAGGTTTAACTCCCTCAGCCACCGCCACCTCAAACTCAGCCACTGAGGAAACCAGAACGGCTTTTTTAAGCAGTTGTCTTAATAAAGTCACATCTGGTAAGAATTTAATCGTTGAAACCAACAAGGGCGGTAATTCACCAAA
>JAIFLK010000219.1:0-6378 GCA_020049115.1 Chloroflexota bacterium
CTAACAAACGGCTTAGGTTTTTACGGGGTTCAATCGTGCCAACATGGAGGATGAATTGCGGGGGCAACTGATATTTCTGACGAATAGTTTCTAAATCTGTCGCATCAGTGAGGGGGCGAAAGGTGGGCGCGGGGGCTTCATAAATCACCTTGATTTTATCGGGGGGCAGGTTATAAAAATGGAGCGCGTCCCGTTTGGAACATTCGGAGGGAGTGATAATCACCTGCGCCGCCCGCAAATAACGGGGCATGGTGAAGGTGAGATACCAACGATTGTAAGCTAAATGATATTCAGGGTAATGGAGGAAAATTAAATCATGCAAGGTGTAGACGGTGCGGGCGGTGGCAAAATGCGCCAACAGGTGATTGGTGGCATGGAAAATTTGCCGCGCCGCAAAGGGTTTATCCATCGGCCAGCGTAACAATTGCGACAACAGCACGCCCATGCGCCAGGGTTTGTTACCGATATTAACGGTTTTTTGCGGCAAATGTTGCAAATAGTCAGGCAGCGTGGCCTGTCCTTGCCGATTGTAAAATAGCGTTAGGTCAAGGTCAGGGTGATATGCAGCGAGGGCGCGGGCCACCTCACCCGCATACCGCCCCAAGCCCGCATGTCCCTGCGCGGTGGGTGAAACATCAAGGGTTAGTTGCATGAAAGTTAAGAGAGGTAATAACGGGTAGGAGTCCGCAATTCTTTGCGGGCTGTCCGCAAATGATTGCGGACTCCTGAATTAGATTCCCCAATTATTTACAGATGGAAATAATTTGTAGGGGTTCAAAATTTTGAACCCCTACGAATCAGAGGTCGTCAGTTGACGTAATTTTGCTTCTAATTCCGCGATTCGTGCCTCGGCTTCAAGACGCGCCTCGGCCTCAGAGTCAGCCCGTTGTTCGGCTTCGAGGCGGGCTTCAGCCTCAAAGTCAGCCCGTTGTTCAGCTTCTCGGCGCGCCTCTACTTCGGAGTCAGCCCGTTCGCCTCCCGTACGGATGAGTTTGCCAGAGGTATTCGCCCAACGTAGCCAAGTCGCCACATTATCTTCAAACAAGCCCGTCCATAAGGTTAAATCTAGTCCAACTTGACTTAAATGCCACCGATCCTTAACTGGCTTAACGAGCTTATACACCCCCGCGTATAGCTTATAAACTCTTACCAATTCGGATTGAATGAGACGTTGCGGGTCAAAAATGACATAATATGTCACCCGAATACGGGCATAATCGCGCAATTTTTCGTCAGCTTCATGCCCTTTGGTATTGGAGACAATTTCTATGACCACTTCGGGCGGTTTGCCAAAATGCCACATGAAATAGGAACGATTTTGTTTCTCCCACAAATCGGTTGGGTGAACCTCGACATCTAAACTTAACATCATGTCTGGCACTAGGGGCGGTTGCTTCATGGCATAAAACAAGCCCACATTGGCAAGGGCAAAAAAAGGGCGGTCAGCCAACGCGCCTAACTCCGCCGTAGAGTTATATAACGGCTCAGTTAATAAACGTTGCTGTTTTTCAGAAAAAATGTTATCCACTGGGGTGTCATCCTCCGTTATAATGTCGGCTTCATCAAATAGGTCTATTTCTTCCTGCAACAGGGTCGGCTCAAGCACCATGTCCATTATTAATGCCTCCTTGAAACAAATTCATGCTTAATTACGATGTTTTTCAATGAAAACAGGAGTCGCAACGCTTGCTTTACGTACACACAGCAAGTTGCGTGACTCCGCCAAATCTACAACTCAAATTCTATCTAACTATAAACTTTTCACCTTGCATTGTCAAGCCAACAATTTTTGATATAAAGTTAATAATTGTTGCGCGGTGGTGGCCCAACTAAATTGGGCGGATTGGGTAAGACTGACGCGGCTTAATGTTTGACATAATTCTTTATTCAACAAAAGTTCGGCCATGTGTGCAGCCATACCTAACCAATCATTGGGGTCAACTAAAATGCCTGCCTGACCAACTACTTCAGGTAAGGCGGAGGTATTGGTGCTAATTATCGGCGTGCCACAGGCCATCGCCTCTAGCACGGGCAGGCCAAAGCCTTCATAATATGACGGATATACCAGGGCGGTAGCGGCGCGATATAAGGCGGGTAAATCGGTGTCTGGCACGAAGCCGAGCCAACGAATATTGGCTTGAGCTTGCATGGCCGTTATAATTTCTTCATCATGCCAACCGCGCCCGCCAATGATGAGCAGGAGGGGTTTTTGCGCCTGTGCCTCTGGGGGCAATTGATTAAATGCTTTTATTAAGGTGAGGTAATTTTTGCGCGGCTGAATTGTGCCAACGCTGATAAAATAGGGTTGCTGGCCCAAATTATATTTTTGGCGCATGGCTTGTTGTGGCGTGGTGTTAATAGGCATAAATTCAGCCCCAACGCCGTGATACATGACGCTGATTTTTTCGGGCGGGGTGTGATACAGTTGGATTAAATCTTGTCTGGTGGCCTCAGAGACAGCAATCACATGGTCAGCGCGTTGGACGGAGGCTGGCACCCATTTGTTAAGATAGCGCAACATGCCTGGCATGGTCATCTCAGGGAAGCGGACAAAGGATAGGTCATGAATCGTAACAATGGTTTTGGTGGTGGGTAAGGTGGGAGGCAAGACAAAATCGGGCGCGTGAAATAAAGCCAAATGTCCCGTCCATGTTTCAATCGGCAGGGGCAGCCGTAGCCGATACCACAGCCGTTCTAACCAACGGCGACTGAGGCGGGTGGTGTGCCAATGACATTGCGGGCTGGGCGGTGGCGGTAGGTCGGCGTGGCGCGTGTCCGCCACGAACAGGCGATAATCATAGTCAGTGGAGGCGGCCACGACGGCCTTAACTAGCTCCCGCGTATAGCGACCAATGCCCGCCGATTGTTGGATGGCGGAGGTGTAATCTATCCCAATAGGTTTCATGGTGGCGTTAAGATAACATAGGCGGGGTTAAATGACAAGTCACTTAGTTTAGAGCTGCAAGGTTTTGGAAACCTTGTAGGTCTAAGAACCACCTCTTTTATAATCGTAGCGAATATGCTATAATGCCAAATAAAATTTTTTATGGGGAAACAATATGACCACAAAATTAAAAATAGATTTAACTCAAGGTGTTTTAGAAGTGGAAGGCAGCGAAACATTTGTTAAGACAATTTACACTGATTTCAAGAATCATTTCATCAATGAAAACCATGCCTCTACCACCGATACAACCTCTGAGGAGTCCCCCTCCAACCCTGAACCTCGACGAGGTAAAGCCACTCGGGCCAGCCGCACCAAAATCCAACCTACGCCCGAAGTGGTTACATTACAGACCTCACCTGAAATGGTAGAGCCAATAGAGACCACGCCCAATCCAGCTACTAATGAAGTAAAATTAGCTAAACGGAAGTCCACCACGCCGACCGCCTCCCCTCATAACATGGTGCCAAATCTGAATTTGCAGGCTGAAAAGGGGCGGCCAGCCTTGACGGAATTTACTGACTTAAAATTCCCTATCACTCATGAGGAGCGAATTTTAGTTTTCGTCTACTATTTGCAAGAAATCCTCAAACTGGATACCATCACGATTGACCATATTTCTACATGTTACCTTGAAATGAAAATTCGCCTCCCGCCCAATCTGCCCAATAGTTTGGAGCAAACCGCGAATACCCACAAATGGATTGACCTGCATAACGGTAATTTAGAAATTACGGTAGCGGGGCGTGATTATGTGGAAAAACGGTTGCCGATTAAACGCTAAATCAGGGGAGATTCATGAACTCAAATTTTGACCGCTTTGCGGCTGACCTCCAGCAGGGGCAAGTTGACCGCGCCAGTTTATTTTGGTTGCGGATTTTTGTGCAATATGCTCGTAACGGTATTTTACGCTCTGATGAATGGACGGAGATTGGCTTGCGTGAAGGCGCGGCCATTGCGGGTTTGGCGGTGGCGCAGCCTGAGCCACGCTTAACGCTCTTGAAATATTATCATCTTTTCGAGGCCAAACGGTTGAAAGATAACCATGTATTTCGCGGCGCGGAGTTAGCTACTGTGGATTGGCAACGCAAATATAACATTAGTTTACAATCCGAGTTGGGCGATATTACACTTAAGATGGATAAACTGTGGGCAAAATTCGGCGCGGTCTCACCCCAAGAGGTGGCCTTAGAACAACTCCTTGCTCACCCGTCGCCGTATTGGGGGCAGGGCGAAAGTGGCTCAGGGCGGGCGATTTTGTTGGAACTGTTACATGAAGCCCAAGCCATTTATGACGGTTGGTTGCCGCGAGCCGTCTTGACGCGCATCGCGCAAGCCCTGAAAATTCCTGTGGCTGATGTTTACGGTGTGACGGAATTTTACACGATGTTTCATACGCAGCCCGTCGGTAAAAAAATGGTTTATCTGTGCGAAGATGGGCCATGTGCCATTCATGGGGCGGAGAAGGTGAAACAGGCGTTGTGCCAACATTTGCAAATTGAGCCAACCCAAACAACGGCTGACGGTCAATATACGGTGGAGGGGGTGCGCTGTTTGGGTCTGTGTGACCATGCGCCTGCCGCGTTGGTGAATGGCACGCGCCATTTTCAGATTAAGCCCTATAACATTGAGCCGTTGCTAACCAATAAACCATTACATTCGCAAGTAGAAAGTAATATTGGCGGTTTGGTTAAGTTAGCTCTCGCCAATGTGAATGGAGTCAATCCAACCAGTTTGAACGATTATCGGGCGCAAGGTGGATTGGCAGCGTTACGCAAAGCTCTGTTTAATTTGCAACCTAATGAAATTATTGAATTAGTTAAGGCCAGTAAATTGGTGGGGCGCGGCGGCGCGGCCTTCCCAACGGGCATGAAGTGGCAATTAACGGCGGCGAATCCGCCTGGGCCGCGTTATGTCATTTGTAATGCTGATGAGAGTGAAGTCGGCGCGTTCAAAGACCGCGCCCTTATGGATGGCGACCCGTTTCGGGTGGTGGAAGGGCTGATTATTGCCTGTTATGCGGTGGGCGCGGCGCAGGGCTTTATTTATGTGCGGGGCGAACATCGTAATGGTTATGAAAGATTTGTCAATGCAATTGAAGTTCTAACTCAAGCGGGTTGGCTGGGCGATAACATTCAAGGGCGCGGCTTTAGCTGCCAGATTGCGGTACGGCGGGGCGCGGGGGCGTATATTTGTGGCGAAGAGACGGCCCTCATGGAGTCCATTGAAGGCAAACGAGGTTTCCCTAGATTACGCCCTCCGTTCCCGACGACGCATGGGTTGTGGGGTAAACCAACGGTGATTAATAATGTAGAGACTCTCGCCAAAGTGCCAGCGATTATTATGCACGGTGGCGAGTGGTATCACGCGCTTGGCACGCCTGACTCGGCGGGGACAAAATTGTTTGCCGTTAGTGGTTCGGTGGTGCGGCCAGGGGTCTATGAAGTGCCGTTTGGCGTGCCGCTGCGCCACCTGATTTTTGATTTGGCGGGTGGGTTGGCGGAGGGGCGTAAGTTGCAAGCGATTTTAACGGGGGGCGCGGCGGGAACATTTCTCACCCCTAAACATTTAGACACGCCCATCACCTTTGAGCATTTCCGTGAAGTGGGTGGCACGATTGGCGCGGGGACGTTTATGGTGTTTGATGATACCGTGAATTTATTGGAAATATTACGGCGCGTAGCGGATTTCTTTGCCCATGAAAGTTGTGGTAAATGTTATCCTTGCCAAATGGGAACGCAACGCCAAGCCGAAATTTTACATCGCTTTGAAGAAAATTTTGCGCGGCCAGATGACGTGGATAGTTTGTTAGAGCTAGGCCAAGTCATGAGCGACACCAGCATTTGCGGTTTGGGACAATCGGCGAGTTGGGCAGTAGCGAATGCGGTGAAGTTGTGGCCGCAGTTATTTGAGTTGAATAGAGTTTAGAATTTTTCAGGAGTGCGAAAATTTCATTTTCGTAGGTCAAAATAAAATTTTGACACTCCTATTTGCTATCAAAAGGAGGTCAACATGTCAGTGACAGCACCAGCGGGAACATCGGTGGGGATTTTACCCTTTCATTATAAGTTGGAAGAGCCACTTTTATCAAATGGTTCACAATTTGTAATAAATGATGAAGAGTTTACACTCAATATCGCGCATATTATAACGGAGGATGACACCCCAGTGGATAATTTAGCCTCAGAAAAACAGCAACGTTTATTAACTGAGCCACTTTATAGCAATTGGTTACATAGCCCATTTTTAGCGGCGGCCAATGTAGGTATTTTCGCGGGTATTAATCAACCGCCGATTGTACCCGATATGTTTTTGAGTTTGGGGGTGCAACCTGCAACGAATTGGTGGCAGAAACAGCACCGTTCTTATTTTTTATGGGAATTTGGCAAAGCCCCTGAAGTGGTGGTGGAGATGGTTTCCAATAAAAAAGGGGG
>JAIFLK010000219.1:6383-6872 GCA_020049115.1 Chloroflexota bacterium
GGTGGCAGAAACAGCACCGTTCTTATTTTTTATGGGAATTTGGCAAAGCCCCTGAAGTGGTGGTGGAGATGGTTTCCAATAAAAAAGGGGGCGAGTTAAGCCGCAAACTTAAGGATTATGCCCAATTGGGAGTGCTATATTACGTGGTTTATGACCCTGAAAAACAGGTGCAAACAACGCCGTTGGTCGTGTATGAGTTGCATGTGGGTGAGTATTTTGCCCGCAAAGATACCCATTTAGCCAAAGTGGGCTTGAGTTTAACGTTGTGGACGGGGGTTTTTGAGCAACGCCATGACACTTGGTTACGCTGGGCGGAGAGCAGTGGCACCATTATTTTGACGGGCGCAGAACGGGCGGCGCAGGAAAAGGCTAGAGCAGAAAAGGCTGAGACTAGGGCGGAGGAGGCTGTCACTCTAGCGGAAAAGGAACGCCGTCGTGCTGAGAAATTATTAGCTCAATTAAAAGCGTTGGGCATTGAGCCAGAGGGTG
>JAIFLK010000059.1 GCA_020049115.1 Chloroflexota bacterium
CTAGGCGTAAATAAGTGCGTAGTTCACCCAGCCATTATAAGGTTCAAAACCTTATAATGGCTTGAAACTTATTTCTGCCAAGCTGTACTAGGCAAAGCTGAAGCGTTGCACTCCGCCAAGTCCACGACTCATCTCGGAACTCTATAATTATTCTCCTAATTATATACCATTATATCGCAGCTATCAAACAAATGTACTTAGGTCGAAAGTCAAGGTTAACAGAGTTAATTTATGTGGGCAGTAATACATGGATCGCTTTTGCCAAAGCCACTTCCGCCGACTCCCCTAGGGCTTCACTTAAGCTAGGGTGAGGGTGAATTGTTTCAGCTAAATCGGTCAGTGTCGCGCCCATTTCCAGCGCGAGCGCGGCTTCGCCAATCATTTCAGCCGCATGCGGGGCGATAATCGTCACGCCTAATAGTACTTCTGTCCCATTTTCCGCCATGATGATAATAGTACCATTGGCTGCTTCAAGCGCTTGTTGAGCTGACCACGCCATTGCCTTAAAACCTCCATGTCATATTCCCATTCATTCGCGTCTGCCTCCCATAATAACTCTATTTGGCGTAATTGTTTCAAAAATAATTTCTTTAATTATGCTTAAATGGGTCAGGTTTGGCAAACCTCGTCGCGGCTCTTACGGAGATCTTGCATAACTTCATCATCACTTATTCTTACAAAATGATGATAAGAACATACGCTTTGAGTCAATTGTTCAAATAAAGTTTGAGTTTGCTCAACGCTATATTTTCCCTTATTTTGCCTGAGAGCTTCTTGCCACAGGCGATTTTTTTCGGCGGTAGATAGGGCAAAAAACGCTTGATAACTTAAACCTGCAATAAATAACTCTTCTTGTTGGGCTTTTTGATAAAGCGCAGGCACTAAATTAATTAATTGAACTAATTGTTCTGCATTAAATGTACGAATAACTTGCGCGACTTGGTGTACTGAATCTGACGGGTTGCTTAGAGTTGATTTAAGTTGTAAGGTCATGACAGCCTCCTTGAGTTCAATAATTATACTCTGTTTCAAATGAAAATGATATTTTTAGCGCAGGAGTGGGGCAAACCTGAAGGTTTGCTCTCCCTACTTTTTTTGTAAGGTCAGCTCCAAAATGGTTGTTTTACCATTCAACATAATAACGAATGGGGCGGTGTCGCCTGATAAATCGGAGCTAGTGGGCAGATGATAAACCGCGCGGCGCACTTGCCCTATGCGCCATGACTCCACCGCGCCAACGGAGTCGCTTAAGTTGGCGCGATATTGGGGCAGCTTATTGCCCGTGCCGAGTTGTAATGTTAAGGGTGGATGGGTGGCGGTGGGTGCAGCGAGTCGCCAATAAAGCCAAGCCCACATGGGCTGCCCTGGCTGCACCGACTCAGGTAAGGCATAGCCCACTAGCTCAAAATCGCCCAAATTTTGCACCATTGGGTTAGGGCGGTCAATGGCTGTGAGGGGCGGGGTGATGGTGGCAGCCGTTATCATAATGTTAGGTATCAGTATCGGTGCGCCAAAACCTTGCCCTGAATTGCCGTCATAAACAATCAGTTGCAGGGTATAATGACCTGGCGGCGCATCAACGGGAATCCACAGGGCATGACGGCTAGGTATACCCCCCTCAGTCCCCCCGACTTCAGGGGGAAGTGTTAACGGTTGGTCATTTTGGGCAAACATGTCGCCTAGCTCATTGGTTAGCCGCCACGATAGCTGATAATTTTGGCCGAGGGGTTGATTGATGTGCCAGGTTAATTGGAGGGGTAATAGTTTATTGGCGGCTATGGGCTTATCAACTAGGTTGATAATTTGCAATATAAGGTCATCTGTAATCAATTGATTGATGGTCTCATGGCGCGGGGTGGCGAGGCTAGGGCTGCCATATAAGGCCAGCCGCTTGGTGCCAAGCCAACTGTACCAGGCGGGATAAGCATTATTGTTAAGCCATGTTTCCAGCGCGGGGTCTAGCTCCATGCCGTAGGGCGAGTACCATAACCGTTCATGTTGGTTGGCTAGGTCTGACAATTGGCTTAAGGCGGTGGTGGTATCAGGGCGGGCGGGGCGATTGAGATAGGCCGTAATATTAAAAGGGTAATCAACGGGCAACGGGCCATGATAGTAATAATTAAACGCCAATTCGCCGCCATCACCTGTGAGTAAGATACCGTCATTGGGTTGACCGAAGGCGGTAATTTTTGCGGCCACGCCGCGCCAATTTTCCTTCGCATATACAGGGTCATGGTATTGCAGGTTGAGGTAAAAAATGAGAAGTGAGAAATAAGCAATGAGAAGTAAGAAGTGAGAAATGAGAAATGAGAGGTGAGAGGTGAGAGGTGAGAGGTGAGAGGTGAGAAATTTCTTACTTCTCATTGCTGAATAATTACTCATTGTTATGAGCATGAGGGGCTGTACCATGATGAGGTAGCGTTCGTAATAAATGGGGGTGCGATATGCGCCGTAAAGCCATGTTACGAAAATGGGCGCGAGAGTGCCGATGAACAGGAAGGCGCGCGAGTCGCGGCTTTGGGTGCGTGCGAGGCCGATAATATAAAGTAAGGTCATGAGCAGGGGCAGCCAGGTGGCGGGGGGCGCGGGTTGTTGCCCGATAGTGTAGGCGATGAGGCTGCGGCTGTAACTTTCTAGTAATGTGGGTTGGGTGAGCCAACTGGTGCGCCCTTTGAGTAGCTCCCAACTGAACCAGAGCCAGGGTATATAAAGCAATACTACAATAATCATGGGGGCGGCGAGACGGGGGGCGGTGCGCCATTGGCTACGGCGGAGGAGTAGCCAACCAATAAATAACCCCTGAATCCCGATAACAATCAGGCCATGATAGTGGGTTAAGATAGCCGCGAGTGTGCCGAGCAGGTATAAAAGGTGGAATTTAAAATTTGAAATTTTAGGTAGACCTGCAAGGTTTTGAAAACCTTGTAGGTCTGACAACTCCATAAACGCCCATAAACTGAGGAGGCAAGTGGCGGTGAGTTGGCTATACATGCGGGCATCTTGGGCATGCCAAATTTGAAAGGGGGCGAGGGTCATGAGGCTGGCGGCTATGAGGCCGACGCGGGCGTGACTGAGGGCGCGCCCTAGCCGATAGGTCAGGGGGATACAGAGGAGGCTAAATATAACGGAATAAAAGCGCAGGGCATATTCACTTTCGCCGATGACTTTGACCCACATGTTGATGACGGGAAAATAAAGGGGCGGGTGTGGCTCGGTGGTGCGGAGATAGTGCCATAAATCGGCTTGGCTGAGGTGGGCAAAGTAGAGCGTCCAGGCTTCGTCAATCCATAAACTTTGGCAATTGAGGCAGTAGGTACGTAGGGCAAACGCTATCAAACAGAGGCCAAGCATGGCTGCTTGGGGGAGGGGTGGTTTCATGGGCGGTGGTCAACATAACAACGGATTAATCAAATGTAGGTTTTGGGGTAACTACTCAGGCAGAATCCGAGAAGGACGCTAAGAAAAGCGAAGTTTTTGTTTTTTCTTCTGATTTTTTCGCGTCTCTTAGCGGATTTTGCCTGAGTAGTTACCTTTCCTTAATCCGTTGTTGTCTTATTGTACCACAACCACCTGCAATTTGTAAGGTACAGTGGGATTGACCGCTTCAAGGTAGGTGTAAACTCGAATGTAATATATGCCTGGCGGTAAATTTTTCAACCCATTGGGATATTGTGAATTAGGGATTACCCCTGTTCCCTTGAGAGGGTCTACTTGGGCTAGAAAGATTTTGTTATCAAATTGATTATAAACTTGTAACCACCCCTCTTTGGTATTAGGCTGATAATTATTCACCTCTACTTTGACCGAATGAGTTTCGGTTAATACAAAGTAATAAATATCTTCTATATCGTCAGGGTAAGTTTGCTCAACCCATTGGCTAAAGGTGGTTTCACAAGCCTCTGGCCGACTGTCGTTAGGCTCATAGCGAGACGGCGGACTACATGGCGACGGCGTGGGCGTGGCGGTGGGCGTGTTCGTTGGGGTTGGCTCAATAGGACGCACGACTCTAATAATCAAGGGCAGATAAATTGGCCCTGGCGGTGGCCCAATTTTAGTGGTGGTGGTCATCATATCCCCATATTCAATCCCATCATGGGGCCTTAAGGTCACAGATAGCACATCATTATATTGAGTTACGCCCTGAGGGAAACTGGCTTCATCATCATGGTCGGCTTGATGTAGCCCATTTCTAAACCAATGAATTTCTGCCGTAGAACTAATCGTATTGGTATCCACATCAGTAAAAGTGTAGACAACTTGGATACGCTGACTGGCGCGGGCATTGTCAGGAGCTAGTTTTAAATTCGCGACTTCAGGCGGATGATTGATGAGCGTAGGCTGAGTAATTTGTGATATTTCGCTATAATTCTTGCCGTCATGGACTGACACCGTCGCATACCATTTCTCACCAGGGAGCGTGGCGGTGGCGGGTACAACCGTTACATTATTAAACTCTTGTTGCAGTTCAGTGGCACTGCCCGCCGTTGGATTGATTTTATACCAACGGATTTGGCTATTGCCTTCGGGGTCGCCATCGGCATCAAAATAGGTATATTTCAGCGTAAGATTTTGGTCATCGCGGGCAATGGGCGGCTCAATCATGGCCTCACCTGTAATTTCAGGTAAGGTGTTTTGCGTCTCGCCAATGACCACACAGACCGATTTAGTTTCGCCCACCGCGCCACGCGCATCCACGGGGGTGACGAAAGCGCACCATTTATCCGTCAAATCGGTGAAATCGGCTGAGACGGCGGTTATACCCGTCAGCGTGTTTTGTTTCAGGCCATTCACTTCCCATTCTATAACGGTATCTTTTTCTTTATCGCTATCAGAGTCAAGATAAATATATTGTAATTTTAGGCTATCTTCGGGGGAAGGATGCGCGGGATTAATCAACATATTACGGATATAGGGCGGCGAGTTTTGTTGTTGTTTGGCGCGCACGGAATGAGCCACCGCCGTTGCCCCATAAAGTTGACCATCTTGCGGTATCACGCGAGCATACCATATTTCATTGGGTTTCATTTTATCGGCGGGAATCACCGTCAAGCCATCAAATTGGGGTGTGCGGGTGAAGGGATTGTTATACCAATAAATTAAGGTTTTTTTCTCTTGATTGCCGTCCACATCAGCATAGCCATAATCTAGCTTAAGATTTTGGTCAGCCGTCTGTTTTATCTCCGCTTGGGTGGCGACGGGCGGGGTGTTATTGTTTCCATCTGTAATATTTATCGGGTTACTTTTAATCCAAGCCCCATATAATTTGCCATCATGGGCGCGTATTTCCGCGTACCAGACCTCGCCCGCTAACGTTGATAGCGCAGGCAGTTGCGTTTGATTATTGAAAGCAGGTTGTAATTGTTCGTTACGATACCAGCGAATCTGGCGCAGGGAGATACTTTCGTTATTTTTATCCACATCCTGATAATCATAATTTAGCGTTATTGGTCTACCCTGTTTTTGGCGTGTCGCACCTAACGTTAAGTTGCTTATTTGCGGGGCATGGTTATCCGTTGAACCAATCGCCACGCAAACAGGCTCCGTGGCCGCGCCATAATCCAGCCCATCATATGGCTGAACCTCCACGCACCAGGTTTCACCTGAGTATGTTTCATTCCCATTAAGCATGAGTTGATTATTAAAGGCGGGATTAAGTGTGCCATCCCGATACCACCGAATTTGGGTTTGATTTTGGCCTTGACGCTGAGGCGTATTATCAGCGTCATAAACTGTCATTTTTAGGGTCAGATTATCACGGTCTAACGGACTAGTCGGCGTGAGGCTGACGGTGGCGACGGGGGGCGTGTTAGGTTTTTCCGTCACATAAACGACATTACTTGTAATAGCGCGCTCACAACCATTGCTCTCAGAACAGGCCGCAACGGTGGCCGTCCAGGCCTCACGCGCCACCACCAAATCAGATAAAACATCTGTTTGGTCATTCAAACCAGGCTGAAACACCCCGTCACGATACCAACGAATAGCCGCTTGGGTTTGTTGCTTTTGCGGGCAAGTCACCGTGTAATTTAACTTTAGATTAGGTAACGCACTATTTTGTAATAATGAGAGTAGCTCCACATTTTTAGCCTGACAGATAAAGGGATTGTTAGCAATCGTCACACAATTGGGTGCGGTGGTTGTGCCTGCCACGCCCTTGGTGTCATAAGGCGTAATGATAGCGCACCAACTTTCCTCTGGTTGAGTTAAATTGGCGGTAATCAGCCGCGATTTATTCAATTCAGGGCGCGCTTGCCCATTCACCGTCCATTGAATTTGAGTCGTGCCTTCTGCGTCCCCTTCGGGGTCACTGTAAATATAAAATAAACTTAAATTATCGTCATCTTTAGGCGGATTAGGTGTAATCAAAACATTACGAAT
>JAIFLK010000237.1 GCA_020049115.1 Chloroflexota bacterium
GCTAAAGCGTGTTGGGCGGGGCGGGTGGCGGGAAAGGGGTTGGTAGAACGGGAGAAAGAATGTCAAAATATGGCGAATGAGGCCAAACGCTTTTATGACTTGGCAGTTGATTTGAATCCGACCAACGCGGCGACACGGTTAGAACGGGCAGAAGTAACGGTATATGCGGGGGATTATGAAACGGCGGTGGTTGATTTAACATGGTTGTGGCAGCATCAGCCTGAACAGCAGGCAACGGTGATTTCGCTGACGGTTTTATCGCCTTCATTGTATCAATTGGCTTTGAGTAGCACTTTTGCCCTGAGTTTGCCGCAGCCGCATAGCATGGTGATGACCGACATGGTGATGATAGCGGCGGGGGTATTTACGATGGGCAGCGATAAGGGGGGAGATGATGAGAAACCCGTTCATCAGGTGACGTTAGCCCGTTATCAGATGGATAAGTATGAAGTGACGAATTATGACTATGGGTTGTGTGTGGTGGCGGGGAGATGTGAACCGCCGCGTAATAGTAGTTCATATCAGCGCACCTTTTATTACGGTAATCCTGCTTATAATGAGTATCCCGTTATTTACGTTGATTGGACGCAAGCCAAAAGCTATTGTGAATGGCGCGGGGCGCGGTTGCCGACGGAGGCGGAGTGGGAAATGGCGGCGCGGGGGACGGATGGTCGTACTTATCCGTGGGGTGACAAAATTGATGACACGTATCTGAATTTTAATGGCACGGTGGGTGATACGACGCAAGTGGGAAGTTATGATAAAGGGGCGAACTATTACGGGGTGATGGATTTAAGTGGCAATGTTTGGGAATGGGTGTCAAGTGATTACAAATCATATCCATACATTGCCAACGATGGACGCGAAGAATTACTAGGTAATACTGACAAAGTCTTGCGGGGTGGCTCGTGGTTCCGCGACGTTACTTACGCCCGGTCCGCCAACCGTAACCTCAGCAGTTCAACGGACTCGAGCTACTACCTTGGATTTCGTTGTCTCCGCTCACCATGATGCTGCAAACTGGGCTTCTGGGCTACTGGAGTGCTGAATCGGGGGGGGCAGGGGGGCACCACTCGGAAGGCACCGAGGCGCGGAATGGATTTAAACCTCACAGGTCTTTAAGACCTGTGAGGTTTTTTGGTTGTTGGGTAGGGTTGCTACAGGTTTTTTGGTTGTTGGGTAGGGTTGCTACAGCGAATGAAGAAATAAGCGAATGGGGGCGGGGTGGTTATTCGTTGGTTCCTCAATCCGTGGTTGCGTTTTGGGGAGTACAATTTACGCCGCAAACCACTAGCCTATTTACCCATAAATGGAGAGTCGGATATAATTAAATAACAGTCATTTTGTGGGACATGGGGAAGGATGGAATAACTATGACGACTTCAACGGAATTGCAGGCCAGAATTAGCGAGCGTCAACTGACTCAAAGTGAGTTGGCGGCTTATCATGACCAATTGGAAGAGTTGGTGGAGGCGCGCACGCGTCGTTTGGAAGTGGTGGCGATGTTGAGTGGGCGTTTTAATTCAATTTTGGATTTTGACCAGTTGTTGATTGAGTTGGTCAATCAGGTGCAACAAAATTTTGGCTATTATCATACCCATGTTTTTATTTTAGATGAGGCCGAGCAAAAATTGGTCGTCCATGCGGGGGTGGGCGAGGCGGGGGCGAAGATGAAGGCCGCAGGTCATCATTTGATGCTCCAGGCGCCAACGGGGTTGGTGCCGCGGGCGGCGCGGGAACGGCAAGCGGTGTTGGCGGTGGATGTGTGGCAAGACCCGACCTGGTTATCGAACCCTTTATTACCAGAAACTCGGTGTGAGATGGCCGTGCCAATTATTGGTGATGAACGGGTGTTGGGGGTGTTAGATGTGCAGAGTGCGGAGGTGGGCGGGCTAGATGAGGGTGATGCGAGTTTGTTACAATCCTTAGCAAATCAGGTGGCGGTGGCGTTGACCAATGCGGAATTATTTGCTCAGGCTCAGGCGCAGCAGGCGGCGTTGCGTCAGGAGATTGCGCGGCGGGAGCAGGTCGAGCAGGATTTACGCACTTACAAAACATTGGTGGAAAACGCGCCCGATGGCATTTATGTGACGACCTTATCGGGCAAAATTACGTATGCTAATCCTGCTTTTTGTCAGTTAATGGGTTATGGTCAGGAGATTGTCGGCATGAATGCGGCGGAGTTTTTGCCTGATGATGCGCTGACCCAATTTGGCGGGGCGCGCCAAGCTATTTTGGAGGGTGTTCCCTGGCAAGGTTATTTGCCGCACCGCTGTGCGGACGGACGGATTGTGCCGATTCGAGCTTCGTCGTTTATGATTTGGGATGAGCATGGGCAGCCCACGGCGTTGGCTTCCATTAATCATGATATTACGAAGCAACAACAGGCGGAACAAGCCCTGTTGGCGAGTGAGAAGAAATTTTATTCGCTTTATATTTCAATGAATGAAGCGTTGGCTTTATATGAATTGATTTATAATGAAGCCGGCCGTCCCATTGATTATCGGTTTATGGATGTCAATCCCACATTTACCACGATGACGGGGCTAAAATGGGAGGATGTGGTGGGGCAAAAAGCCTCTGAGGTGTATAAAATGGAGCGATTGCCCTATTTGGGGACCTATAATTGGGTGGCTGAGTCGGGCGAGACGACCTCTTTTGAGGCGCGGTTAGACCATGTAATTAGTACGGTTGTGCCTGAGCCAACGCCCAAAATTATCCGCATTGCGGCCTTCTCGCCCATGCGCGGCCAGTTTGCAACGATATTACAAGATATTACTCAACGTAAACAGATTGAGCAACGGATGGCAAATTATAACCGTACGTTAGAGGAAGATGTGGCGGAACGCACCAGTAAATTGACCCAGACGCTAGAGAATTTGAAGGCCACACAGTCGCAATTGGTGGAGTCGGAAAAGATGGCGGCGTTGGGCAGTTTGGTGGCGGGCGTGGCGCACGAAATCAATACGCCTGTTGGTATTGGCGTTTCAATGGCTTCATTTTTGGCACATGAAACCCAAAAAATTAATGAAATGGTCAAGACGGGTAAGATGAAGATTTCGGCTCTGAAAGATTATTTACAATCGGCCAGTGAAAGCAGTGCCTTAATTTTGAATAACCTTAATCGGGCGGCAGAGTTGGTGCAAAGTTTCAAACAGGTGGCGGTTGACCAGACGAGTTTGGATAAGCGGCCTTTTAATGTTAAGCCATATATCGAGGAAATTTTGCTTAATTTGCGTCATGTATTGAAACGAACTGACCATGTGATTGAGGTGCATGGCGACAATGCGGCCACATTGAATAGTTACCCTGGGGCGTTTTCGCAGGTGGTCTCTAATTTAGTGATGAATTCTTTGAAACATGCGTATGAAGAAGGGGATACGGGCTTGATGCGCTTTGACATTGCCCAACATGGTGAAGTAGTTACGGTGACTTACAAGGATGATGGCATTGGGATACCGCCTGAAAATTTGGGGCGCATATTTGAGCCGTTTTTTACCACGGCGCGCAGTCGGGGGGGCAGTGGGTTGGGATTACATATTGTTTATAATTTGGTGACCCAAACGCTTCAAGGGATGATTCATTGTCAAAGTGAGATTGGGCAGGGGACGCAGTTTGTCATCGAATTGCCGACCTCACTCTCAAATTAGGAAGACGTTTGCTTACGGAGTCCAAATCTTTAGATTTGTTAGTTAAATTGGTCAAATCTAAAGATTTGGACTCCATGTCACGATAACTAAATGAATATTCTAGTTAGGACTTACGCAAAACCGTTCATTTTGAGGAGTGACACACGCCCTCGTGTGTCACTGTTAGCACGAGGGCGTGCTAACTCCGCGATGCACGAGGGCGTGCTAACTCCGCGATTTTTGCGTAAGTCCTACTAGTAGGTTTAATGAACTATGATAATTGATTTAGCTGATGCAAATACAGTTGTTTCGGCGGATATACGGCAGCGCGCCGAAGCGATTATAGACGGGAGTTATTCGGTTGAAAAATTGACTGAAAATGAAACCGTGCAGGCGATTATTCATGAGTTGCGGGTTCATCAAATTGAGCTTTCGATTCAAAATGAAGAGATGCGCCAAACGCAACTGACTCTGGAACGGTCACAAAGCCGTTATTTTGAGTTATATCACTTTGCCCCTGTTGGCTACATTACGTTAGATTTACATGGCTTGGTGTTAGATTTGAACTTGGCGGTCTCAAACATGTTAGGGCGTGATTACAAATTGGTGTTGGGGCGGCCTTTTGTGGCCTATTTAATGCCCAAATCTCATCAAACCTTTTTTTCACACTTACAGCATGTCTTACATACGAAAGAGGCGCAATCGTGTGAGTTGTTTTTTCGTCGCCAAGATGACACGATGGTGTTTATCCAGATGAAAAGCGTGGTGGCGCAAGATGAAGTCGGTGATTATACCATGTGTCGTTCGGCTTTGTTTGATATTACATTACGTAAGAAAAATGAGGAAAATTTATTACGCTATGTGGGTATTTTGAAAAAATTACCGTTAATTATTTGTGCCATGCAGCTGGAGCAGGTGCAGAACCCGCAATCATTGCGGATAATTTGGCTTAATGAAGCAACTGAGCGTGCGTTGGGCCGTAATGAATCAGAGCTAGTGGGGCATTTATTTCATGAAGTAATGCCAGCCTGGATGCGGTTGCCCCAGCTTTATGCGGAGGTGGCCTTGTCGGGGAAAGTCGCTAAGCCCTTAGAATTACATCACATTAATAACGACCGCGAACAATTAAGTTATTTTTTATTGCAAGTATTTCCCTTACCAAATCAATCGGTTACGGCGGCTTTTGAGGATATAACGGGGCATAAACTGGCCGAACAGCAGTTGCAACATGAAAATAGCCAACTCAAAATTCAATTAGAACGTTTTATGGCCGAGTCGCAACATTTTAAACATTGGCTAGATGAGTCGTTAGATGGCTTGATGTTAGCTCATTTTGAAACCTTACACCTTAGTTATGCTAATCGGGTTGCTTACGAATTATTAGGCTATGATTACTTGGCGCATGATTTGATTGGCTTACCTTACAAAAAAATATGGCCTGTGCATAATATGATGCTAACTGAGATTTTAATGGGGGGGTTGCGTTCGCCATGGTATGGCAAAATTTGCCAATGTCATAAAGATGGACGGATTTTTGAACTGTTTGCCACCTTCACCCTGGTGCTTGATGGGCCAGGCCAGCCCAGTAAACTAGGGATTACGTTCCATGTCGCCACTCAAGCCCCACTTTTAGTCGCCTAACAGTACCAATAGAATATTTACAAAATGGCCTAGATGGGAGTAAGGTTAACTTGATGGAAATGGGTAGGTTCAACAAGGAGTAAAGAAATGACGCAAAAATCGAAGGAACTGAATTTTTTAGATGATGATGACGCGGAGTTAGTGTTTGACTCAGATGATGATGAAATTGATTTGCTGGCTGACGAGGGAAAATCAACTCCTGCGGCTGCCAAGTCTGCCCCTCATAGCTCACTGCCCGCGCCCCTGCGGATTCAAGGTTCGGCGATGCCGTTGGATATCTCATCCAACGCTCCCTGGAAAGTGATGGTAGTGGATGATGATGCCGAAGTTCATGCCATGACCCATTTGGCTTTGCGTGGCTTTACATTTAATAATAAACCACTCAAATTGATTTCGGCGCACTCGGCGCGTGAGGCAGCTGAGGTGATTGAAGCGCATGCCGATACCGCGTTAATTTTGTTAGATGTGGTCATGGAAGAGAAGGATTCGGGCTTACAATTAGTGAAATATATTCGTGAGGATTTGGGCAATCAGTTGGTGCGAATCATTTTACGCACGGGGCAACCAGGTGAAGCTCCTGAAGAGTCGGTCATTGTGAATTACAATATTAACGAATATAAAACCAAAACTGAGCTAACCCATGCCAAACTGTTCACGACTATGATTGCCACCTTACGTTCTTATCAAGATGTTATCACCATTGAAGCGCACCGTCGCCAACTTTCTGACCAAGCCATTGCCTTGCAACAGGAAATTATCATTCGCCGCCAGATTGAAGAGGCGTTATTTGATAGCATGGAACGGATTCGGTTGATTGCCAACGCCGTTCCCGTATTGATTTCTTACGTTGATTCAGAGCAACGGTATCAATTTGCCAATAAGCAATATGAAGAATGGTTTGGGCTGCCCGCGACCAAAATCAAGGGCATGCACATTAAGGATTTAGAGGGCAAAATCACCTACGAGAAGATGAAGGAATCTATCGAAACGGCCTTGTGGGGTGAAGAAGTGACCTTTGATACGGTGGTGATGATGAAGGGCGAGGAACGGCAGGTGCGGGTGACTTATGTGCCGCACTTTGATAAAGAGGGGCAGGTGTTGGGCTTCTTTTCGTTGATGCAAAATTTATTTGAGATGATGAAGTAATAAAAAAGGGAGTCACACCGCTTGCTTTGTGACTCCGAAACGAGTTGTGGAGTCCAAAGCTGTAGGCTTTGTGCAGTAGGTCAAAGCCTACGGCTTTGGACTCCATGTTTATTCATGACCACCTACCCACCTTACGAACAAGGGTATTTTCCCGTCAGTGACGGCCATCAATTATATTACGAGCGTTATGGCAATCCGTCAGGGTTGCCCGTTTTATTTGTGCATGGTGGCCCTGGCGCGGGCTTTGCTGAGGCGGACAAAGGGTTCTTTGACCCCGCTATCTTTAATGTATTGTTATTTGACCAACGGGGCGCGGGGCGCAGCCAACCCTTTGCCAGTTTAGCCGATAATACCACGCCCAAATTGGTGGCAGATATTACGAAATTGTTAGACCATTTTCACTTAAGCCAACTGTTATTGTTTGGCGGCTCATGGGGGTCAACGTTGGCGTTGGCGTATGCCATTCAGCACCCTGAACGGGTTTCGGCCATGTTGTTGCGGGGGATATTTTTGGCCTCGTCCGAGGCGATTGACCATTTTATCGGTGGAGGCGTGGCGCAATTTTTCCCCGAAGTGTGGGAACGGTTTATCAGCCATGTGCCTGAGCCTGAACGCGACGACGTGGTGGGCTATTATTTGCGCCAAATGCAAAGTGATAATGAATCGACGCGGGAACGGTACACTTATGAATGGGCTTTTTATGAAATTTCGTTGGTTAAACTAGAGGTCACACCTACCGATGTGGAACAATTACTAACCCAGTTTTCTTATCGTTCCATGTCTCCGTTGGAAGCCCATTACACGTATCATCAATGCTTTATGGCAGATAATTTCATTTTGCAACACGCGGCTGAGTTAGCTCATCTGCCCATTTCCATTGTGCATGGGCGATATGATGCGATTTGCCTGCCGAAACATGCCTATCAACTCCACCAACGGCTGCCCAATTCGCAACTCCATTTTGTCTGCGCGGGTCATTCTTCGACTGAACCCGCGATTAAGGCCAAACTCATCGTAGAGTTGGCGCGGTTAGGGGGTTAAGCCATTATAAGGTTCAAAACCTTATAATGGCTGGTTTTACAAAGATTTAATGTTGGGATATATTGACAAGCGACTCTGCCTTAAGCTATAATCAGGCTGAAATAGGATTTTGCTTAAGGAGTGCGAAAATTTTATTTTCGCTAGTCAAAATAAAATTTTGACACTCCTGCTTACAGCTAACTCACAACGAGGTGAAATATGAAGAAAACTGTACGTATTATTGGTGTGCCGATGGATTTGGGGCAGGCGCGACGGGGCGTGGACATGGGGCCGAGTGCCTTGCGTTATGCGGGGTTAGATGACCGTTTGCGCCGTTTGGGGTATGTGGTGGAGGATTTCGGGAATATTAACTTTCCCGTGCGGGATACCCTGCCGCTTGAGGGTGGGCTGGCCTTTTTGCCCGCCATTGTAGAGGCGTGCCAAACGATTTATAACGTGGGGCAACAGGCCATTGCGGATGACTGTTTCCCTATTTTTTTGGGCGGTGACCATTCCATTGCATTAGGAACAGTCGGCGGCGTGACCCATGACCAGGAAACGGTGGGGGTGATTTGGGTTGATGCTCATGCGGATTTTAACACACCTGAAACCTCGCCGAGTGGCAACATTCATGGGATGCCGTTGGCGGCCTTGATGGGATTGGGCGCGAGTGACATGGTGAATTTAGGTCGCCCTGGGCCAAAATTGGTGTCGCAAAATGTCATGCTCATTGGTATTCGGGATTTAGATGCAGAGGAACGGGTCACTTTGAAAAAGAGTGGTGCGGGCGTTTATACCATGAGCGAGATTGATACACGGGGCATGGCAACCGTGACGGCGGAGGCGTTGCGTCGCCTCAGCCATTGCACGCGGCTGCACATTAGTTTTGATATGGATAGCCTTGACCCAACTGAAGCCCCTGGAGTCGGTACGCCCGTGCCAGGTGGTTTAAGTTATCGTGAGGCGCATTTGTTCATGGAAATGATGGCCGATAGTGGATTGGTGAAATCGGTGGATATGGTGGAGATTAACCCGATTTTGGACAAACGAAATCAAACCGCCAAGGTTGCCCTGGAGTTAATCGCCTCATTGCTGGGGCAATCAATATTATAGAGCGTTCAGTCTGTCAGCGAGTCAGCGTTCAGCTTGTCAGCAATCATAATGTTTTTGCTGAACGCTGACAGACTGACTCGCTGATTAGCTAACTCGCTAATTGTTTTTTCAAATGGGGAATAAGTCCGCCATCGGCAATGATGGCCTGGACTGACGCGGCGAGTGAGGGGTAATGATATGAGCCAGACGGCCCCATGATGAGATTTTTGGTCACATCAATCTCCACATGTTGATTAGCTTGTAACGCTTCCGCTGCTTCGGCGCAGGTGATGGCGAGGAGGCCATTATTGATAGCGTTACGATACCAGATACGGGCGAAAGAAATGGCAATGACCGCGCCCACGCCCGCTTGCTTAAGGCAAGTGACGGCCTGCTCACGGCTAGAGCCATTGCCCCAATTGCGCCCCGCCACGATGACATCACCAGGCTGGACTAGACGGGCAAAGTCGGGGTCTAAATCTTCTAGGGCATAGCGCGCCATTTGCGCGGGGTCGGTGACGGTGTAGGTGTATTTACCAGGAAAAATGACATCGGTATTGACCCCATCACCATATTTCCACACCCGCCCACGAATAAGCTGATTGTTTGACATGTTACAACCTCTTGTGTTTATTTGACCTGAACGGTCAAAGGGATTATAATCAATCCTAGCAATAAAAACAATTTGCCCCGGTAGCTCAATGGATAGAGCAACTGCCTTCTATGACAATATGGGCCCCACTAGGGAAACCTAATGGGTGTAAGTTCTCAAAGTCGGGGAAGCCTACAGAAAGTTTTAACTTCTACGGTAATCCCGAGCCAAGCTCAGTGTTAAAATTGAGAAGGTGTAGAGACCAGACGGGAACCACCTAAATCCACATGGACAAGGTGAAGGGATGGTCCACGGAGTTGGGAAACTAACACAAACGTGAAGCAGTAGGTTATAGGTTCGATCCCTATCCGGGGTACAAGATTCAATCAATGAGGCGGATAATCCAACTATGGGTTTCCGCCTCATTGATTATCATTAGTTTGATAAGGAAACTCACATGCAGTTAGTTCATAACGAAACATTGATTTACCATGCTAAACCCCATTGGATTTACCTCGCTAGACCTGTTCCCTTTGTAGCCATTGGTTTTTTATTCCTCTGTTGTGCTTTACTCTTTAGCACTCAACCAGCCACTAACCAGCCACCGCCACCGCCTGAAATGATTAATTTTTTCGCGGGTTGCGGGGGGTGTTTCTTCATCTTTGCCCTTATATTAGCGGTGCTTATCATTCTTGGTTACATGAACGCTGATTTTTATTTAACTAACAAGCGAGTTATAGCTGAAAGTGGCATTTTAAGTCGTTCATCTAAAGAGATACAGTTAAAACAGATTGAAAGTGTGATAGTTTTTACCCCGTTGCTAGGGCGAATCTTGGGTTATGGCACGGTTGTTATTAGTGGTTCAGGTGGAACAAAGGAAGTTTTGCCCCGAATTGTTAACGCAGAACAAGTTCGTCATAAAATTCAAGACCAAATTGCTCGACTTTAAAGGAAACAACAATGAGAAATTCTCCTACCAAAACCCAAATAATCATGGTTCTATCCATTCTGCTCATTGCTTACGTTTGGACACGCTCCAACCCTTCAGCTATTCTCCTACCAAAACCCAAATAATCATGGTTCTATCCATTCTGCTCATTGCTTACGTTTGGACACGCTCCAACCCTTCAGCTAACTATACCTTACCTTTACAAGCCCCAGCCGTTAAAGCCCAAAGTAGCTCATTTTTAGAACGGGAAGCGGGTATTTCGGCGTATGTCAATGCTAATCGGGCGATTAACTTAACGCAAGTGAAAGATGTTTTTCGTACTTTGGAAGTCCAAACGAGTGATTACCTGATTGGCTCTGTGCCAGTGAGTAATTATGACGAAACGGAAGATGTTCATGCTTACGTGCATAAAAACGGTTGGATATTGGTTTATTATCTCGCAAATGACCCATTAAGTAAAATTATTGATTGGCGCGCCTATAACACCACCGCCATTCCCACCAAATTAGAACAAGCCCTGGGAACTTTAGCGAGTCGAGTCGGGGTTGGCACGACGAATGTTGCTTTTTATGACTTTCGTTTTCCCACCGCCACCCATTTAATGTTAGCGGGGAAAAGTAACGACTCGTTTCAAGTTAAGTTGCCTGACGGATTTGAATATTACCAAATGGGGTGGTCTTTAGCTCAAGATGCAAAAAATGTTCCTTGCTGTTCGGGTTCTGAAGTAATTTACCAAATAGATGGCTCTAAATTGCAATTACTCATAATAAGCTATCCTGAAAGTACAGTATGGCAGTCTATTTATGGTAACTTAACAGGTAGTCAGCTATCCGCTGGCACATACCATACTATTACCGCCCAAACGAGTGATGCAAAATCTACCACCAGTTTTGCAGGTGTAGCGGTTATTTACAAGGAGCAATAATGCGAGCTACCATCACTTTATTACTAATTGGTCTCACTGTAATTTGGCTCACCGCCCCCGTAGCAGGTCAATCGGTGCAGATTGAGGTAAAAGATGGGGTTAGTCGCTTAACCAATATCGTGGCAACTCATCAATTTAACGAAGTGTCGCTGCATGTCATATTGCAAGC
>JAIFLK010000112.1 GCA_020049115.1 Chloroflexota bacterium
ACCTAAAGGTTTGCACTCATCTTGACAAAAAGCATAAATTAAAAATGCCACTTGATTTAACAAAGCGGCATGGGTAATATTAAGATGAATAACAAATATCCCTACTTTGGGTTAGTCACACAACTCATTTTAGACCACGCCGCTGGTATCGCAAAACTTCTTATTTTGGCTGCATTATAACATAACAAGCGAATTTTAGGCCAATTAACAAGATTGTAACATAGCCTAACTACCGAAGCAACAGTTTGGCAGAATTTCTGATAGGGTTATCAAAGCTGAGTTTGGAATTAAGTACAAAGCAATTTTGCCAAACAAATAAAGTTCTTATAGAATACAATTCTTAAGCAAAAGAGTTGGCCTCTAAACAAGAAATTGGCCTTGTGGGAGCAGACTCTTTTTTTTAACCAATCTATTCTAATTATGTTGTACACAAAGGAGTGTGAAAAGGATGAAACGTTTTGTATTGCTGTTGGTTTTGTTGTTAAGTTTGGGATTAGTTGCGGCGCAGTGTGGGGGAGCCAACCCGCCTGCCGCCAAAGAAGCGGCGAAGGAAGCTCCTAAAGAGGAAGCTAAAGAAGCCGCTAAAGAGGAATCTAAGGAAACCGCTAAAGAGGCCGCTGCGCCCAGCGGCAAAGAAGTCAATGTGGTCATTGGCTTCACGGCCTCGAAGACGGGGGAGCAGGAAGTTCCATCCAGTGGTCAAACGCGGGGGTTAGAGTCGTGGCTGGAAAGTGTGAAGGCGGGTATTACCTTAGCTGACGGTACGGTGGTTAAATTTACGGCGGTCAGTTATGATGATGAAAGTAAAAAAGAACGAGTCCAACAGTTATACACGAAGTTAATTAATGAAGATAAGGCTGATTTTCTGATTAGCCCCTACAGCAGTGGTTTGGCTGAAGCTGCGGCCTTTACCAGTGAAGAGTATGGCAAGGTAATGATTACGACCGGCGCGGCCTCTGATGAAACCTATAAGAAAGGGTTCAAGGCGGTCTTTCAATTATATACGCCTGCCAGTCGTTATCTCACGGGGGCGATTGACTTTTTAGCCAACCAAGACCCTACGGCTAAGAAGATTGCGTTTGTTTACGAAAACGCCAAATTCTCTACCGATGTGGTTGAGGCGGCGAAGGTTTACGCCACCAGTAAGGGTTATGAAGTGGTCATGGCCGAAGGGTATGACCCCAAAACCACCGATTTCGCGCCCTTCATTAACAAGATTGCGGCTTCTAAACCTGATGCCATTATGGGCGGCGGACATTTTAATGATGGCACCTCTTTTGCTCGCCAATTGAGCGAAAAACAAATTCCCATTAAGGCCGTTGTCCTGTTAGTTGCCCCGCCTGAATTGAAATTTGCGGAAGTTGGGGACGCGGCGATTGGCATTATCGGGCCAAGTCAGTGGGAGCCAGGGGCTAATTATACGGCAGAGGCGGCCAAAGCTGCGGGCATGGAGTGGTATGGCCTAACAGTGCCTGATTTTATCAAACTTTATCAAGCGAAACATAACGAAGAACCCTCTTATCATGCCGCGGGTGGTTACGCGGCAGGGTTACTTTTACAGAACGCCATTGAAACGGCTGGCTCTACTGACCAAGAGAAAGTCAAAGAGGTCATGAATAAAATGAACCTGTTGACCTTCTACGGAGCCATAAAATTTAATACCACTGCCGAAACCCATGGGTTGCAAGATACGCACAGCATGGTTTACATCCAGTGGCAAAAAGGGGCCGATGGTAAGTTAGTGAAACAAGTCATCTGGCCGTTGGAAGGCAAGTCAGCCGACCCCATTTATCCCGTGCGCTAAATCTCTCTTAAGACCCTAAAGGAAATTTTTCTTTAGGGTCTTAATTTATTTAAATCAACTATCGTCAAAAAAATTCGCCAGCCTTTATAAGGTTTAAAACCTTATAAAGGCTTACAGATTGCAAAGGGGCAACGATTATGTTGGAACAATTATTAGCCTCCGTCATTGACGGACTGCTGCTGGGCTTTATTTACGGTTTAGCAGCCATGGGATTAACCTTGATTTTTGGGGTCATGGAAGTCATCAACCTCGCGCATGGGCCAATTATGGCTTTGGGAATGTTTGGGGTTTATTACTTAAGTATGGAAATGGGGCTAAATCCTTACCTAGCCCTCATCCTCGTGGCGGTTTTAGGCATGGTTTTAGGTTTAGTCATTTATGGTATCGCCGTCCACCGCATTTTAGATGCGCCTGAGCTATCTTCATTATTAGCAACCTTCTCGGTGAATATGATGATTATTGGCCTCGGCACCGCCTTTTTTACCACCTCGCCTTACAATGTGGAATTTTCAATGGGCAGCCTCTCCCTCGGCCCGATAATTTTGCCATGGAATCGCGTCGCCAGCGCGATTATTGCTGTTGCCGCCACCGCCCTGTTATACTTTTTCCTCTACCGCACCCCGCCTGGCAAAGCCATTCGCGCTGTCTCCCAAAACCGCGATGCGGCTGAACTCATGGGTATCCCCTCCACCACCATGTTAGCCTTAAGTTTTGGTATTGGCAGCATGTTAGCCACCGTCGCAGGCGGATTAGTCGCGACGCTCTTTTCCTTCACCATTCTTTCAGGCGCAACTTACGAACTGAAAAGTTTCGTCATAGTCGTTCTCGGCGGGCTAGGCAATCCTGCGGGGGCGTTGGTGGGCGGCTTAATACTTGGCGTAATGGAAGGCGTAATTCCCGTCTTCATTGAGACCAGTTGGGTGCCTGTGATTGAAATGGTTTTGTTCGTCTTGATTTTGTTGGTCAAACCGCAAGGGTTATTAGGAGCGAAATAAACGGTTAGACTAATGATAAAAATAATCACTCACCCCTCTTTTTGGTTATCGGTTGGCTTAGTCCTGATTGCGGGACTAATTCCAATAATTACCAACGATGCTCTCTGGCGAGAAAATATGTTCTCGCTCCTCCTGGTCATCACGATGGCCTCCAGCCTGAATATTATTCTCGGTTACACGGGCTATGTCAGTTTTGGTCATATCATTTTCTACGGTTTTGGCGGCTATGTTGGCTTTTACCTCATCAGCCAACAAGGGTGGTCGTTATGGTTAGCAACACTAGCGGGTGGCATCACCGCCTCCCTCTTAGCGTTAATGCTCGGCTCGGCCATTTTACGGCTAAAAGGGGCCTACTTTGCCCTCTCGACCATTGGCGCGAATGTCGCGATGATGGCCTTTATTAACAACATTACCTTTTTTGGCGGACCAACGGGCTTATCACTCAACTACTCCATTTATCAAGATTACGGCGGCCCCGCCCAAGCCAAATGGCTGATTTTTTACACCCTGTTTGGATTAGCCCTCGTGACCGTCATAACCAGTTTCATGGTTAAATTTTCCAAATTTGGCTTAGGGCTAATGGTTATCCGTGAAGATGAAGAGGCCGCCAAAGTGCTAGGAGTCCGCACGCCCCTGCTCAAAACCCAAGCTTACAGCTTATCCGCCTTTTTCCCTGGGATGGCAGGCGTGCTTTTCTTCTTCAAAAATGGCAGCGTTGAACCAAATGATGCGTTTCCCTTACATCAATCTATCGAAATGATTGTTATGGTTATGTTAGGTGGACAAGGCACAGTCTTAGGGCCAGTCATTGGGGCAGGTGCTTACGAACAATTGCGAAGTTATCTGCTGACCAGTGACCTCTTCAAAGATTTGCAATTAGCCATTGCGGGTCTATTATTACTCTTAATTGTGTTATTTGCCCCCACTGGGGTCATTGGCTGGTTACGCAGTCGTTCCAATGAATTACGGAGGATTCTCGAATGAGTCAAAAAGAAGCCATCTTGCAAGGCCGAAAAATTACCAAACATTTTGGCGGTTTAGCGGCTAATACTGATGTCACTTTTAATCTTTACAAAGGGGAAATTCTCGGCCTGATTGGACCCAACGGCGCAGGCAAAACGACTCTCTTTAACCAAGTCAATGGCGTATTTTCGCCGAGTGAAGGGGAGATAATTTTTCGAGAGGTAGAGATTACAAAATGGCCGCCTTACAAAATATCTAGCTTGGGCATGGCCCGCACTCACCAAATTGTACGCCCGTTGAAAGAATTAACGGTGTTAGATAATGTCATAGCAGGGGCCTGTTTTGGGCATCAAAATCATCCGTTAGGCAAGGCGAAGGAAATTGCCGAAGAGGTGTTAGATTTTGTAAAATTGGTGGAACGGCGTAACATGTTGGCGGGCAGTTTGAATGTGGCCCAAAAGAAACGGTTAGAAATGGCGCGGGCTTTAGCGGCTAATCCTGTCTTATTATTACTTGATGAAGTGTTAGCGGGTCTTAATCCTGCCGAAATTGATGGCATGATTGAAGTAGTGCAACGTATCCGTAATGAACGAGGCATCAGTATCTTCATGATTGAGCATGTCATGCGCGCCTTAATGACGGTTTCTGACCGTATCATTATGTTAGATTATGGCCGATTGATTGCCGAAGGGACACCTGAAGAAATTGTTAATAATCCCCAAGTGATTGAGGCTTATTTAGGTGACCCGAAATTAGCCGAAAAATTGATGCAAGGAGGGGCCTAACCCATGGCAGTCTTAGAAGTTAAAAATGTTTCGTCTGGTTACGGCGAGGTACAAATTCTGTGGGATGTTTCCTTGCAGTTGGAGAAGGGCAAATTAACCTCAATGGTCGGCGGCAACGGGGTCGGCAAAACCACCTTAATGCGAACCATCGTGGGTTTGCTAAAGCCCTGGCAAGGAAGTATCATGTTCAATGGCAAAGAGGTGACGAAATTATCCGCCCACACCAAAGCCGCCGAAGGCATTGTTTTAGTGCCAGAGGGACGGCAACTGTTTACGGATATGACAGTTTATGAAAATTTGGAATTGGGGGCATTCTCGCCCCGCGCGAAGGCCAATTTCAGCCGCAATTTGGAGATGGTGTATGAAATGTTTCCCCGTATTAAGGAACGACTCAACCAATTGACGGGCACCATGTCAGGCGGAGAGCAACAAATGGTCGCGGTGGGGCGAGGTTTAATGGCGCAACCTGAAATTTTGATGATTGATGAGTTGTCATTAGGGTTATCGCCCCTGTTAGTGTTAGATTTGTTTCAAATTTTATTACGGTTGAAGGGCGAAGGCTACACGATTTTGCTGGTGGAACAGAACGTGCAGATGGCTCTGGCGATTAGTGATTACGCCTACGTGGTCGCCGATGGCAAAATTGAACTACAAGGCACATCAAAGGAAGTGGCAAATAATGCCCATGTGCGAGAGGCATATTTAGGAATTTAACGTTATACATTATTAAGCCTTTATCAGGTTAAAGCCCCCTCACCCCCGTCCCCTCGCCCTTTGGGAGGGAGGGGAAGTTTGACTCCCTCGCCCTTTGGGAGAGGGGTGGGGTGAGGGGGTTTTTAACCTTATAAAGGCTAGCGTTAATTATTACAAAAATCAAGGAGCAAGTATGAAACAAGAACTGGTTGAAAATTGGATGACCAAAAATCTAGTGACGATTACGTCACACGCGAACTTAATGGATGTTCATAAACTGATGAATGAGAAGGGGATTCGCCGCTTGCCTGTCGTTGACCATGACAAATTGGTGGGAATTATTACATTAGGTGATGTACGGGAAGCCGAACCCTCTGGCGCAACCACCCTGTCTATTTGGGAGGTGAATTATCTCATTTCCAAATTGACCATTGACCAAATTATGACTCGCCATCCCATCTCCATTGCCCCCAAAGCCACCATTGCGGACGCGGCTAAAGTGATGTTGGATAATAAAGTCAGTGGGCTAACGGTGGTTAATGAGTATGACCATTTAATGGGAATTATTACCGAGTCCGATATTTTCCGCATGGTGGTCCAAAGTTGGCACGCTGATTGAGGCGTTTAGCGTTCAGCTAGTCAGCGTGTCAGCGTGTCAGCGATTATAAGGCTTAAAGCCTTATAATCGCTACTATACTGCGCGAGGGGACAAATTGGAGTGCAAACCTTCAGGTTTGCCCCACGATAAACGGGCAAACCTGAAGGTTTGCACTCCAGAAAAGTTTAATTTATGCCCTCGTGCAGTATAGCTGACAAGCTGACTTGCTGAACGCTGACTTGCTGACTTGACTTTTTATTACGGTAACATGGCAATAATTTGGTCAGCGATAAAATCGGCCAGAATTTCGTTACCCAAATCGGTGTAATGACAACAACTATCCACAAAAACCCGCCCCTCCGCCTTATCAAATACCGCCGTTGCGTCATAATAATTAATGCCATATCCCGTCAATTGCGTTGCCATATCTAACAAGATAGGATAACCTGCCACGACTCCCGCCTTATATTGCGAATCTTCACGCAAGGCAATTTTGGCCTCTTCGGGGCTAAAATGGTGCTGGCTGA
>JAIFLK010000208.1 GCA_020049115.1 Chloroflexota bacterium
TTACGACCAGGTGATTATCGCCACGCAAGCCAACCATGCCTGGCCGTTGCTCAGTGCCGAGCTAACAATTGAGCGCGAATTATTACAAAATTTCAGCCAAGATGCCCTCACAGTTATGATACATCGCGATAGTCGTTTTATGCCGCAACGTCGCACCGACTGGGCCATGATAAATTTTATGTCGCAATCTGACGCGGCCATGTCTACTATTTGGCTAAACTGCCTTGAACCCACTTGGGCGGATAAAACGCCCGTTTTTCAGACCACGAACCCGTTGTTTCAGCCCATTAAGGAGAGTATGCTGACAACCATTTATTTTGAGCGCGCCGTCGTCACTCACACCTCCCAACGCGCTTTGGCCGAGCTAGAAACATTACAACTGCAACCCAATCGTCACATTTGGTTTTGCGGCTCTTATGCTAGTCACGGGATTCCTTTGTTAGAGAGTGCGGTTAATTCTAGTGTTAAAGTGGCCGCGCAACTTGGTGTAGCCTGTCCCTGGCGGTAGCCCATGCCCGATATTTCTGAATATATCAAATTGTTGGCGGGTTTGTTAGCCATTGTTGACCCGATTGGCACAATTCCCATTTATCTCGGCATGACCCGTCATAATACATTAGATGAACGACGGCAAATTGCCCTAACCGCGTCTATCTCCTTTGCCATTATTCTCATCGTCTCGCTGTTTTTGGGCGAGCAACTCTTGGAGGCGTTTGGCATTGGTATCCCCTCGTTTCGTACCGCCGGAGGGGTGTTAATTTTTACAATGGGTTTATCCATGTTACAAGCCCATGAGAGTGGCGCAAAACAAACCGAAGAGGAACGGGCCGAGTCGGTAGTAAAGGAATCCGTCGCAGTCGTGCCACTCGCCATCCCCTTATTGGCAGGGCCAGGGGCCATTAGTACGGTGATTGTCTACGCGCATAGTGACAATTCATGGCTACATTATGGATTAATGAGCAGCGTCATTTTGACCGTCGCCATCTTAATCTTTATTGCGTTACGGATTGCCCCGTTGATTGGGGCGCGGCTCGGCAAAACGGGCATGAACATTGTCACCCGTATCATGGGGCTAATTACGCTGGCGATTGCGATTGAATTTATCGCGGCGGGGCTAACGGCCTTGTTTCCAGGGCTGGCGAGGTGACAACCTCACCCCAGCCCTCTCCTACATAGGAGAGGGAGTCTCAGTATTTCAAGATTTGAGTGCAACTACTAAATTACCCCCGCCCCTCTCCCAAAGGGAGAGGGGAGACAAGAGACTCCCTCGCCCTTTGGGAGAGGGGCGGGGGTGAGGGTGACAAATCTTGATATACTGATACTGAGTCTTGTTATCCCCCTTCTCCTACGTAGGAGAGGGGACGGGGGTGAGGTATTATCCTACTCATTAACCACAATTACGATTTGGTCTTGCGCCGTAAAGGTTATTTTTTGGGCTTTATCAGGGTTAATTTTCACGCCATAACTGTGGTTGGCATCATTGGCTTGGGCGCGGAGACGGTAGCCAATTGCCACTTGATTTTGGCGGCTGACGGACTCAATAATGGTATAAAACGTAACAGGTTCATCGACCTTAACATAATCATGAACTGGGCGTAAATAAAGTTCTGACCCTTCAGGAGTAAATAACTCCGCAAAAACCCGCGCCAACCCTTTATTCTCCGCAATCTGCGCCATAATTAAGCTAATTAAACGGTCACTGACAATAAAATCATCGGCGCGGGTAATCTCGGCTAATTGCCGATTTCGTACATCTAACATTTCGCTGGTAATTGAAATGGTCGTATTTTGTTGCTGTGACAAATTACGCAAATGTAATAATGTCACCAAAGTACGCGCGTCGGCCTCTTGCACATCTAATTCATCAGAATAACTTAAGACAATGATATGTTGATAATGGCTGAGATTAAGTTGGCTCAAGCTTTGGCGGTCAGTGGTATCGCCAAATTCAAACGCCACTTGTTGATGTTGCAAATTATTACAACGGCGATTAATCTCCAAACTAGCCTCAGCCACATCAGCCATGACCGTTACTTGCGAACCAACAGCGACATAATTATCCAATTCATTAATCACCGTGACGGCCAAACGATTCCAACCCAAAATCAGGGTATGCTCAGGCATGGCCTTAACATTCTTGGCCTGACGAATCGCCGCAGTTTCAATGGGATAATTTGCCAAACGATTCAGCCGAATTTTGTTTTCGTCTTCCGCAATAACAATTAATTTATCACCTGTTGCCAACACGGTATTCATCGGCGGATTTAAACGTACTTGCCCAGTGGCAGTATATAGCCCAATCACCGTAGAGGTTTGATAAGCCAATAAAGCCTCGCCAAAGGTTACAGTGACTAACGCTGGTTCGGCATGAAAATAGATTTCATCGCCACTAAAATTAAGTAATTCGGTATAAACCACCGATAATCCTGATTGGCGACACACTTGCACAATCATACGGGCAATCAAATCACTCACCAAAATCGGCTCAACTTCCTCCCCGCCTACCAACTTAACCACCTCCAAATTTTTGGCCTCGCGCACTTCGGCCACAATATGATACGGTGTGGCGCGACGTTGCGGGTTTTGGGTTAAGGTGAGAATGGTTTTGATAACCTGAGAGTCAGGATTGGCCGTTTCGGGGCTGAGAATGATAATGGATTTGGCACTATGCGGGTTGATAATTTCCAAATTAGTCAAGTCAATCGGGCTACCTGTGCGGCAAACTAAGCGCATTTTGGCGGGCTGTCCAATTTTATCTCGCAATTCATCTTCCATTTCCACCTTATCTTTATCAGCTAAAATGGCAATACAAGCCCGACTTAAACTCTCATTAGCCACGATAAGCTCACTAATCACCGTAAAAATTTGCGATGACCAGCCCAATATTACAATATGATTTTGCTCCACCACAAAAGAACGCCCCTTGCGGAGGTCTTCCAATTTACTTTCAATACCGCTCGTCAGCAAGCCTATCAAAATGCTCACGATGAAAATACCGCCAAATGTAACAAAAGTCATGGCGAGACGATAACTCCGCCCACTATCGCCGCCTAACGCGCCTGAATCTAACGCGTGCATTAAGCTAATCCAGGCCGTTTCCCAAAAATCGGGCGGGCTACCATCAGAGCTAACGCCAATAAAAACAATTAACGTTGAGGCCACCAAAATCATAATGGCCGAAATTAAAAACAGCCAGCCAATCAAGACAATTGGCCCCTTCGACATTAAATTATCAAACTCGTAACGTAAACGGTCTAACCAAGTAATTGGGCGCATGAAAATCTCCTTAATAAATCAAATTGGGTTAGTAGGTGTGGTGAATTTTACGGAACTTCCTATTATAATAAAAGTAATGTGTTTATTCAACAAGTTATGACCCCAATATCGGCGTGGCTTTCCCAAAAGCGGTTATCTATGCTAAAATGGCACGCTATACCTGTCGCTTGTTATGAAACAAGCGACAAATCACAAAGGATAATACATAATGTTACGAACACATACCTGTGGACAACTACGCTCGGAGCATGTTGAGCAAGAAATAACCTTAAGCGGCTGGGTACACCGCCGCCGAGACCATGGCGGTCTCATTTTTATTGATTTGCGCGACCGTTGGGGCTTGACACAAGTAATTTTTGACCCCGATTTGGGCGCGGACATGCATAAATTGGCGGGAACATTACGCAATGAATATGTCATTCAAATTAGTGGACGCGTGCGCCACCGCCCCGAAGGGCAAGATAATCCCAATTTAGCGACGGGGCAAATTGAGGTGGAAGCTCATCAATTGACCATTCTTAATCAAGCCAAAACGCCACCCTTTGACATTAACAAAGAGGTCGCAGTGGATGAAAAATTACGGTTGCAATATCGTTACATGGATTTGCGCCGTGAACGGATGCAACGAAATTTAATATTACGCCACAATGTCGTGCGCCACATTCGTAATTTTCTCGGTGATGAGGGCTTTATCGAAATTGAAACGCCCATTTTATTCAAGACCACGCCAGAAGGGGCGCGGGATTATCTGGTGCCGAGTCGGGTTCACCCTGGCATGTTCTATGCCCTGCCGCAAAGCCCGCAACAATTGAAACAATTGCTCATGGTGGCGGGCTATGACCGCTATTTCCAAATTGCGCGCTGTTTCCGTGACGAAGACCAACGGGGCGACCGTCAGCCTGAGTTCACCCAATTGGATTTGGAAATGAGTTTCATTGAACGGGAAGACATTATGAGTTTGATTGAGCGCATGATGACCAGCATTGCTGAAACTTACACCAAAACCCCCATTCTGCAAAAACCATTTCCGCGTATTACGTATCAAGAAGCTCTGGCGCGCTTTGGCCGCGATAATCCCGACATTCGTTTTGGCCTCGAATTGGTGGATATTAGCCCCATCGTGGCGCAGACGGAGTTTAAGGTTTTTGCGGAGGTGGTGGCGAAAGGTGGCTTAATTAAGGGAATTAATGCCAAAGGCTTGGGCGAATATAGCCGCAAACAGATTGATGATTTGACCGCGTTGGTTAAGGAATTTGGGGCGAAGGGGCTGGCCTGGCTTAAGGTGGACGCGAATGGTAAAGCGGGTGGCTCATCTTTTGCCAAATTCCTCTCCCCTGCCGAAGTGGAGGCGATTATTGCTAAATGTGACGGACAGCCCAATGATTTATTACTCTTTGTGGCGGATAAAGTGGACATCACCAATGAGTCGCTGAGTCGGTTGCGCTTAGAATTAGGCGAGCGTTTGGGCTTACGAAATAATAATATTTTGGCCTTCTGTTGGGTGATTGATTTCCCTTACGTGATGTGGAATGAAGATGAAAATCGCTGGGACCCCAGCCATCACCTTTTCACCGCACCGATGGCCGAGGATATTCCCCTGCTAGACAGCGACCCTGGCAAGGCGCGCGGGCAGCAATATGACTTAGTATTAAATGGTTATGAAATCGCGGGCGGCAGTATTCGGATTCATCAACGGGAATTACAAGAAAAAGTCTTTAAGCTAATTGGCTTAGAAGTGGAGGAAGCGCGCCACCGTTTTGGTCACATGTTAGAGGCGTTTGAGTATGGCACGCCCCCGCATGGCGGCATGGCCCCTGGCATTGACCGCCTCGTCATGTTATTGGCGGGCGAGCCGAACATTCGCGAAGTGATTGCCTTCCCCAAGAGCCAAAATGCGATGGATTTAATGGCGGGCGCGCCCACCGATGTCACGGCGCAACAGTTGAAAGAATTGCACATTAAGCTGGATGTGAAGAAGTAGGGAATGAGAAGTGAGAAATAAGAAATGAGAAAAAGACCTTACGGATTGTGAACATCTATAAGGTCTTTTTTTATTGACAATTCATAGCGGTGGGGTATCATCATGGCTACCATTCAATTTAATGAACTAATTTAAGGTATTTATGACCACTAAAAAATATTTCGATGCCACATGGAACTTCATTAGGGCAAATACGAAAAATTACACTCATTGTTACCATGCTTACCCCGCCATGATGATACCTCAAATAGCGGAACGATTGATAACGAAATATAAACAACAGGCTACGTTGCTCTTTGACCCATATTGCGGCACAGGCACGTCATTGGTAGAGGCTAATTTACAAAATATTAACGCCATCGGCACGGATTTAAACCCGTTAGCTCGCTTAATTAGTGAGACGAAAACCACCCGCATCAATTTGCAGGTGCTGGATTTATATTTGAAAGAGTTTAACAATTATCTCTTTTCTTTCATGTTTGGTGTACCCAATGTCAATATTATCGTGCCAAAAATTACGAATATGGATTATTGGTTTGAGCCATCAGTGCAGGAAAAATTGGCTTTTATCAAACATTTCATTGAGTCTATCGCCGAAAAATCGGTGCAAAATTTCTTTAAGGTGGCCTTTTCCGAAACGGTGCGGGAGAGCAGTTGGACACGCAATGGCGAGTTCAAAATGTTTCGCATGACCGCAGAAAGCATGGCAAAATTTAAGCCCGATGTCTTTGGCCTCATGCAAAGCAAATTGGCGCGCAATCATCAAGGGCTAAAACTGTGGCTGGCGCGGGAGTTTCAGGCACAGACGCAACTATTTAGCTTTAATACGGTGGAAAAAATTGAGCAACTTGAGGCGGAGAGTGTAGATTTGGTGGTCACGTCACCGCCGTATGGAGACAGCCGTACTACGGTAGCTTACGGGCAATTTTCGCGGTTAGCCAATCAATGGCTGGATATTGACGAGGCCATGCAAATTGATAATCGCTTGATGGGCGGGGCGCGGCCTGGGGAGGTAAGTCAGTTTGATTGCAATATATTAAATCAAATTCTGGCGCAAGTGGCGGAGAAAGAGGTTAAACGGGCGCAAGAGGTTTCGGCATTTTATGT
>JAIFLK010000194.1 GCA_020049115.1 Chloroflexota bacterium
GCGCGCCTGACCAAATTAGAGGCTGGATGACCTTTGAGCAAGTGTCCAATCGTTTTAATATCCCGTTAGAAGAGTTGTATGAAAAAACGGGCATCCCCAAAGATACCCCACCTGGCACGCCCATCAGGGACATGGAAGGAGAAAACTTTGACACCGAGTTGGTACGGGAGGTGGTCGCGGAGAAGCTAGGGGTGCATTAGTTAATATAACAACAGGAGTGCAATAGCCTATAGGCCATTGCACTCCTGTTTCTCATGCGATTATAAGGTTTTAAACCTTATAATTGCTAATGTTTTGCTATACGTTGTAATATTAATTTCAACTCAGGCACACCCAACGCGGCCAGAGCCATAAAATAAACGCTGCCGCCGAGCAGGGTTAATAAAGCTAAACGCAGGCCGCGATAAGGCCAGGTTTCACCCATAAGTAGGGTTACGAAAAGTGGCAATAGCCACCACAGCAACCCGCCCATAAGCAAAGCCGCGCTGATAGCCTTAAGCGTTGTGACGAGTAGCCCATGCCCCCGAAAGGAGGCCAAACGGTGAACTAGCCATAACATGACCAAAGCATGGCCGCTGAGTTGGCAACTGTTGGCAAAGACCAAATCGGTCATCTGCATGGGGCGTTGGTATAACAGGCTAGGGGTGAAGGCGGCGATGGTATAAAAAACCACGCCTAACAAACCGACTAAGGCGGGGACAAGGGTATTTTGGCGGGCGTAATAGGCAAAAATAAGCGGCTGGTCTATGGCGGCAAAGGTTAAGCCTAGCAGATAAAAACGTAAGGCGAGGGCGGTTTGCTGCGTATCTAACGGCATGAAACGGCCGCGCTCAAATAACAAGGCGACAATGGGTTCGGCTAACACGAATAGCGCAACCGTCGCGGGAATAATTAACAGTAAGACAAGCCGCAGCCCCATGGCGAGAGTTGCCATAAACTCGGCGTTGGGGGCTTCATGGGGAGTGGCGGCGGCCAGGCGCGACAGAGTCGGTAATATGGCGAGGGAGACGGCGGTGGCGACTAGCCCTAACGGGAATTGAATAATCGTGGTGGCGTTTTGCATCCAGGCAATGCTTTGGCCGCCCGTGCGGGAGGCCAGATTACGGTCTAATACGATGGCGAGTTGGCTGATGATTAAGCCTAACAAAATGGGCAGGGCGAGTTTAGCCAGGCGGGGCATGGTGGGGTGTCGCCAATTGAAAGTGAAACGTAACTCCGCGTCACGCAGACCAGGGAGTTGAATGGCGAGTTGCATGAACGCACCAAGTAATAATCCAACGGCTACGGCCTCAATGCCCCAGCCTAACATGTAATGAGAGGTAACGGTGATGACAATGATGGTGGCGTTAAAAATGGTCGCGGTGAAGGCGGGCCAGGCGAACCGATTGAGCGATTGTAATAATCCCGTAACCACACCCGACATGCCGAGAAAAATAACGGCAGGGGTGGTAATACGTAGTAACAAAGTCGTTTCTTGCAGCAGGTCGGGCGAGAATCCACTCGCCATAAAATAGGCGACTTGGGGCGCGGCGAGTTCAATGAGCAGGACGGCGGCAGCCATGATGAGGGTAACAAGGCTTAATAAGAGGCTGGCGAGCTGCCATAATTCGCCCCGATTACGCTCGGCTTGCTCCGAAAATAGCGGCACAAAGGCACTGCTGACCATGCCGCCCACGAGTAAATCATAGAGCATGGTCGGGACTTGTTGGGCAATGCGGAAGGCGGAAACTAACTCGGTTGCGCCAAAAAAATAGGCAATCACCATTTCACGCCCCAAGCCGAGTATCCGACTTGTCATGTTACCGACAGCAATGAGGCTGGCGGCGCGGGCGAGGCCGCGACGGGGTGGGGTCATGATGCTCCAAAAAGGCCCGCGTCCCCTTTGGTGGCTTCACGTTCTTGGTAGCCATCACGGGGACATTGCCAAATAATATGTAAGATAAAGACATTATCGGGGTCACGCTGGGCATGAACAGCTTGGAGACGGCTGTCGCAGACGGGGCAACGGCGACCAATCAAGGTGCGGAGCAAAAAGAGGGTTATAAACAGAAATACAGTGGGGTAAAGGCAGCTAAAATTGACCAGTAAAATCAGGCTAGTCGTTACTATAAGTAATATCAGCCATAAACGGGCCTGGCTGAGGAGTTCACGTAAATCATACCAAAAATGGGCGCGGCGGATGGGCATGGCCGTAGGATACATCTATTTGGCGAAAAAAGGAAAAAGCATATTATTTTTGTTAGCGTCACAATTTTTTTGCTAGATTGGGAGTGGTTACATGACTCTACTGCAAAAAGGAGTGCAAACCTTCAGGTTTGCTCGTCTGTGGTGGGGCAAACCTAAAGGTTTGCACTCCAAAATACCCTTCTTGCAGGGGAGTCGTTACATAACATAACCTAAAGATGGTAGTAAGGTTACTTTATCTAATAATCATGATGTTTTTGTGTTTATCGTTGTACTGTAGTAGACTAAATGGTTTGTACAATACAGTTGAAAATTTTCTGGACAAGAAATAGGGAGGATTTGTATTATGGATATAACAGAAAATATTTTAGAAAAAATACAATTCACCTCTGAAAATGGGTTAGTTTTTTGTAATAGAATCAAAGATACTAGACATATTAGTGAACACTACCATATTGAGGAAAAAGCGAAAAAACTTGGGGCTACTGCTGTATTATTTCGCCGAAAATACGATGAACAGAATACTGTAATAGATTCTAAACCTGTGTTGTATATTTATAAAGGGGAAGATGTTCCTTTTAATAGCCCATCACATAGGGATTTACATGCCAAAATCTGGAGTGCAGGGGATATTGAGGTGTATTTCATTATCTCTGAAACCAGAATAGATATTATCAATGCGCGTAAACCTGCTGAAGTAAAAGAGAATGAGTCTGACGACAATAAACTTGATGTTACAAATTTACGCCTAATCAGCGAAACTTTGCAACAATTCAATGACCAACGATTTTCGGCCATGGTGTTTGGGAGAGGGGCATTTTGGGAACAGGAAGATTTTTTTGACGATGAAAAAGAGACTTTTTATAAAAATCGGCTAAAAACAGAAAATACCCCTTTTAGCCAACTGTTAGATTACTTAATTGCTATTCGCGAGGATTTACACAATAAACGAAAAGAACTTTCAACAGAGGCAGAGAATTTACACGATAAACAAAAAAACCTTTCAGCAGAAACAATAGATAAACTGCTGATTGTTTGTATTCTGATAAAATTTTTAGAAGAGATTAGAGATGATGAGGGGACACATACATTAAGAGACATTTACAAGAAACATAACATAAACGATTTTGCAGAAGCCTTAGATAAGAGATTTTATGTAGATATTTTAAAGCAATTAGGGGGCAAATTTAAGGGAAATATTTTTGATATATTTTCAGATGAAGAAGAGGAATACATTGCAGACGCAGAATTGTCTTTGATAGCTAAATTTCTAAGAGCAAAATTTGACCCCAGGAAAAATCAATATTTTCTTTGGGAGCAATATAGTTTTAATTATTTGCCTGTAGAACTTATTAGTGCTATCTATGAGAATTTTTTGCCCAAAGAAAAAGGGGTTGTGTATACCCCTCCGTTTTTAGTCAATTTTTTGATTGATGAGGTTATGCCTTTAAATAAGGCAAGAGACTATTTTTCCGAAAATCAATTTAAGGTGCTTGACCCAAGTTGTGGTTCGGGGGTTTTTCTGGTAGCGGTCTATAAACGAATGTTGCAATGGTGGTCAATTAATGAGTATTATGCAAAGGGAGAAAGTGGTTTTTCTAAACCTGATAAAGCGATTTGCCAAGAAATTTTGCAAAAAAATATCTTGGGGGTAGATATTAGTGAGACAGCGACATTGATTACCGTATTTAGTTTGACGATTGCCTTATTGGGTAAACTTGAGCCTAAAGAAATCTGGACCAATTTAGAATTAAATAACCTACAAGAAAATATCCAAACGCGAAATTTTTTTGAATGGGCAACTGAGCATAAAAAGGATAATAAAAGATTTGATTTGGTCATAGGAAACCCGCCATTTAATCGAAGCACAACCAAAAAAGAATCAGTTTCTGAAAATCGAATCCAAGAATTTGGCCTAAGTAGTGTTCCAGGTAATGATCTTGCGCTCAAATTTTTTGAATGGTCTATGTTTTTTGGGCAACATACCTGTTTGATACTTCCTTCTAATGTATTACTCTATCGGCGAGATGAACCTGCTGAAAAATATCGAACTTGTATTTTCACAGAATTTACTGTTAAAAAAATTTTTGATTTTACACATTTACGCCGCCATGTTCTATTTGGTAGTGCTGAGGTTTCTGCGTGTGCAATTTTAGCAAGTCCTGAAAAAAATCAAGGACAAAATATAGAGCATATTGTGATTAAACGACTTGCCTCTGTCGAAAAGAAACTCTTTTTTGAAATAGACCATTATGATTGTCATATTGTTCCCCACCGCTGGGCTGTTGACCCTGATAAGCAATTCGTGTGGAAAACTAATCTATTGGGTGGAGGTCGGTTGTTCCATTTGATTTATCGTTTAAGCTTGTTACCTACATTAAAGAATTTTATTGATTCACAAACTAACTGGAAAGAAATAAGAGGTTTTGAAGGTGGAACAGAATTAGTTGCAGAAAATCAGGAGCAAATTATAGGTATTACAAAAAACAGTCTGCCTGAAATTAAAAGAGATGTAAATATCTATTCCAATGACCTAAAACCAACATTTATGTATGAACCACCTTTTATGATTATAGACCAAATTTTAGATATGCCCGCTTGTTTTATTCCCAGAAATAATAACTTTACTCGTAAAGAATATTTGTTTTACAATCGCGATTTTATTGGTATTAGCGTTCCACAAAAAGACGAAAACATATTAAGTAATATTTTTGATATATTTCTCTTAAAACATAATAGCAATTTGTTGAATTACAAACTCTATGTTCTGTCAGTTAGTAGTAGTGCGTTAGTTTTAACAGAAACTGATATTAATAAGTCAGAAATATTATCTGTGCCTTTCCTAGAAAATAAAGACTATCTAACCCTTTCTAAATCAGAATTAATCCTTCAAAACGATGTCTTAGAATACTATGTTCATTTAGGTAAAGCCATTAGCAAAAAAGGTGAGGGCAGAAAACTTGAAGAAAAAGTAAACTTAATACAACTTGAGAAATTTGGGCAGATTTTTTGTGATACCTTAAACCCAATTTATGTCAAAAATGGCAAATCTTGGCAATGTGGACGTTCTTATCAAACGCAATTATTTACAATTTATCAATTCGGTTATGGCAAAAATGAAGGTCTTTCTTTTCAAGTGGTTGATGAATTAGATGATATTATCAAACCATTGATTTATAATACAACCTCTCATCGCTCCGTAATATTTACGAGGGTGTGTAGAATTTACAAGCATATAAACGGTTATGATTGTATATTTTTAATCAAACCATCGACTATACGTTATTGGCTTGGTTCTATAGCATTGCGTGATGCTGATGAAACATTTATGGACTTGAGAAAAGCGGGGCGATGAATCTGAGATGATGACAAATACTATACAAGAAGAATTTAGCGAAATAGATGAGGGAAGTTCAAACCAAGTAACTTTAGACCTCATCAAGTATATTGAAGAGATTTTGCCTGGATTTCGCGCCTCACGAGAGTTTGTAGATATTTTAAAAAAGAAAAAAAATGAAGACCAACATTCTACATCTCTCTGTGTATATATGAATAACAAATGTAAATCCACCTATTGTTTCATTCCAGAAAATGCCCAAAAGGGGATATATACAATTGATATTGGCATTTATCAAGGAAGTATTTTAATTTTTACCATAGAAGCAAAACTATTACCTACCCCAAAAGGGACTAAAAACAAGCCAAGAGCAGAACATGAATATGTGTACGGGAAAGGGGCAGGTATACAACGGTTTAAAGATGGAAACCATGGCTTAGATAATGAAGATAACCTTTTTAATGAAAGTGGTATAATTGCTTATATTAAAGAACAAGATTTTGAATATTGGTTTTCACAAGTTAATCGGTGGGTTTTAGATGCCCAGTGGGACAAATCTGAACAACTTGAGAAAATTTATTTCAAACAAATAGCGAAACTGATTTCAAAACACCCTCGCCAAAATGATTCTGAGGTGATATTACATCATTTTTGGATTTATGTGTCCCAAATACAACCAAGTCAGAAAGAAATGTAATAAAAATCAATATTTTTCTACCTACAAATTTTTAAGCGATGTACAATTTCCCACAAATAAAAAAGCGGGCCGTTTTTATCAAACGGCCCGCTTTTTGTTTCCCATGACCAGACCTACAAGGTTTGGGAAACCTTGCAGGTCTAAA
>JAIFLK010000363.1 GCA_020049115.1 Chloroflexota bacterium
GTCCGCAAATGATTGCGGACTCCTTGACGTTATCAGCTAAAATTTACAGGTGGAATAAGTTATCAACCGTAATGGCTAACTCAGGTAATATTTGGGAACGGGTTTGCTCGCCTGGCCCAAATTGCCCCAACAGTTCATATTCGCCATTCTCGGCTAAGGTGTAAATTTCGATAAAGCGTGTCCGCAAATCCACGAGCCAATATTCCTTAACCCCTGACCGTTCATAGGCGGAAAATTTGATGGTGCGGTCTAGGCGAACTGAACTAGGCGAGATGATTTCGACAATTAAATCAGGCGCGCCCTCAAAAATTTGCAGCGGGTCTTGCGGTTGGTGCGCCGCGCGGATGAAAAAGACATCAGGTTGAACGGGTTTGGCAATGTTGGGCAGGTGAATTTCAAACGGGGCGACCAATACCACCCCTAAATGGTGGTCATCAACGTAATTACCTAACTTGCGATTTAATACACTTACAGTAAATTGATGTTCATAACTAGGGGCGTTCGCCATGTATAAGACTCCTTCGATAATTTCGTAACGTTTACCGTCATCAGGCAGCCGTAAATAATCTTCATACGTCCATATTTTGGGGCGGGGTGGGGTGGCGGCTTTTACGGTGGTAAAGGTTAAAGTTGACATAAACCCTCCATTGAGGTGAAATTGTAAATAGATTGTGGATAAGGTGGAGTCCAAATCTTCAGATTTGACTACAGCAAATCTGAAGATTTGGACTCCAGTTTCTATTAATTGTAGTGTATGAAGTAAAGCGAGTCAATGTTGCTAATGGCAGCAATGCTAGGGCTTATAGGCGATGACACCCTAATTTTACCTAACAAAATTCTTGCGATTATACTCATTTTATTATACAATCAATCGTGTAGCATCGCAGCTACTTAAATCTACAATGGAGTAATATTTCTTAGTTTTTGGAGGATTAACTATGGCAAACGTTAAAAAAACCAAAGGCGTTATTGGTATTCTAACTGGGGGCGGTGACGTTCCTGGCTTAAACCCGGCGATTCGGGCAGTCACAATTCGCGCTCTGCGCGAGGGTTATCAAGTCATTGGCTTACGTCGTGGTTGGGCGGGCATTATCGAAATGCAGCGCAACAAAGAAAACGATGAAGGCCATTTTTATCAAGTTTTAACTGAAGAAGTGGTCAATCGGGCGGGTCGCACGGGTGGCACGTTCCTGCATACCTCCCGTACGCGCCCTAGTCATGTTAAACGGGACACTGTTCCTGAACATTTGCGGGAGACTTACACCGATGAGGTCAATGATTTAACTCCTGAAGTCATTAAAAATCTGGACTGGTTAGGCATTGATTATCTGATTCCCATCGGGGGTGACGATACCTTAAGTTATGGGGTGCGGTTGTATAAACAAGGGGTGAAGGTGGTCGCTATTCCTAAGACGATGGATAATGATGTGCCTGGGACAGATTATTGCATTGGTTTTAGTACCTGTGTCACCCGTACCATCAATATGACGAATAGCTTACGCACCTCGGCGGGTTCGCATGAACGGCTGTTGGTGTTGGAAGTGTTTGGGCGATATGCGGGTTTTACGGCTATGTTGCCCACGATGGCGGGTTCAGCCAATCGCTGTGTCATTCCTGAACATCGCTTTGACATGGATCGTTTGACGGAGTTATTGTTGCAAGACCGTGCCAAAAATCCGAGCAATTATGCAGTGGTTTTGGTTTCGGAAGGGGCGATGTTTGAAGGCGGCGAAATGATGTTTCAGGATAGAACCACTGATGCCTACGGCCATGCGAAATTGGGTGGCTTGGGCGATTTGGTCTCGGCTGAGATAAAAAATCGTTCGGCCCAGTTTAATAATGGTAAACCTGTCAACATTATTAACCAAAAATTAGGCTACCTGGTGCGCGGCGGCGACCCTGACGCAATTGACTCGGTGGTGCCAATGGCGTATGGTAATTTAGCCCTTGACCTCATTTTGCAAGGGATTCATGGCCGTTTGGTCGTGTTAAAAAATGGCCGTTACGATAATATGCCGATTGATGTGGTCACTAGTAGTAAGAAATTGGTTAATGTTCAGAAACATTATAACACCGAGCGACTCCGCCCGATTTATAGCAGCTTTGAAATGAAGCCGCTATTTATTATGACGAGTGAATAAATTCTTGGCCTAAAATTAAATAACCACAGGCGAGATAGTTCTATCTCGCCTGTTTTTGTTACGTAATACCCTCACCCCCGCCCCTCTCCCATTAGGAGAGGGGAGACAAAATACTCCCTCGCCCTTTGGGAGAGGGTTGGGGTGAGGGTGTGGAGAATGCTCATGCCAAAACTAACGCCGAAAGAAAAATTTGTTGCCAAATGGGGGACACCCACGCTATTTCAATCGAATGAAAGCCAATTATCGCAAACGCATTTTAATGATATTTGCGCCCTGGTGGGTCATCCTGACCCCGTTGCTTTTGCTGATAACGAAACCTTTAACTTTGAATTTGCCAATGTTAAAGCTGATGGACGTAAAGGCCGCGCTGATGTGTTTTATCGCGGTCGCTTTATTTGGGAATATAAAGGTATTCATGCTGACTTGGATAAAGCCTATCAACAATTGCTATTTTATAAAGATGATTTGGACAATCCACCTTTACTTATTACGAGTGATACCTTACGTATTATCATTCATACCAATTATACCAACACCGTTAAGAAAACAGACATTATTACGCTACACGATATTAAAAGTGGTGAAGGAGTCCGTAAACTTAACACCATTTTTAATGGCACAATTGCTGAGATTGAAGCCATGTTTAAGCCCGAAGATACACGGGAATACATTACTAAAACGACCGCTAACGAGTTCATGGGCATTGTGGAGGGGGTGCGAAGCCATATTGCGGGGGAACAACTTGAGTTTAATAATGAAGAACAGGCTCATTTTTTCATTCGTTTGTTATTTTGCTTATTTGCAGAGAGTGTTGGTTTATTGCCTGACAAATTATTTACTAAAATTGTGACGCGGCCTATTCATACCACGACAGATATTCAATTTTTTGTCAAAATGTTACGGGAATTATTTCAGGCCATGCGTGATGGTCAAAACTTTGGCTATCATCTTTTGCCTCATTTTAATGGCGGTTTGTTTGATAATGATTTTATGCCACCGAGTTTACCGACCTCTTTGGTTAAAAATCTGCTAACGGCGTGTCGTTATGATTGGTCACAATTAGAGCCTTCCGTCTTAGGGACGCTCTTTGAGCGCATTTTGGATACGACCAAACGCCACCAAATTGGGGCGCATTATACCAGCAAAGCCGATATTGAGTTAATCATCAAACCTGTCTTAATGCAACCGTTACTTGATGAATGGCAGACCTTAAAGGGCGAGGTCATGTCACTCATTCAGCGCGGCGATAAGGCGAATGTGCAACCCATGTTACAAACCTTTGCGGATAAAATCGCCGCGATACGCGTGCTTGACCCTGCATGTGGCAGTGGAAATTTCCTTTATATTGCGTTACAACAGTTGCTTGATTTGCAAAAAGAGGTCATCGTGTTTGCGGAAAGGCATGGCCTACCTGCGATACCCTTAACGGTGGGGCCGCAACAACTGCATGGCATGGAGATTAACGTTTATGCCCATGAATTAGCACAGGTGACGGTCTGGATAGGCTACATTCAATGGCGATATGAGAACGGCCTGGAAAAATTGCCTACCCCCATTTTGCGCCCGTTGGATACCATCAAGCTTGCCTACCCCCATTTTGCGCCCGTTGGATACCATCAAGCACATGGACGCAATTTTGGCCTACGATGAGCAGGGCAATCCCGTTGAACCTGAGTGGGTGGCCGCAGATGTCATTATTGGTAATCCGCCATTTTTGGGCGGCAATCGGCTGCGACAAGAATTAGAGCATTATGTCGATGACCTTTTTAATCTTTACAAAGACCGTGTGCCTGCGTTTGCTGATTTGGTCTGTTATTGGTTTGAGAAAAGTCGCCAACAAATTGAACGGGGTTTAACCAAACGGGCAGGTTTATTAGCCACAAATTCCATTCGTGGGGGCGTAAATCGGACAGTATTGCAACGTATTAAAGAAACAGGCGATATTTTCATGGCTTGGTCAGATAGAAAGTGGGTGTTAGCAGGCGCGGCAGTCCGCATTTCTATCATTGGCTTTGATAATGGCAAGCAAAAAAGGCGCATGTTAAATGGACAACCTGTCCCTCACATTTATGCTGATTTAAGCAATGGTCGCTTTGATTTAACCCAGGCCAAACAGCTATCAGAAAATGAAAATATTTCATTTATGGGTATGTCTAAAAAAGGCCCATTTGATATTGACGAATCAATTGCTCAAGCCATGTTGCAACACATTAATCCAAGTGGTAAAGTTAATGCTGAAGTAGTTCGCCCTTCTATTAATGGGATTGATGTTGTCCAACGCCCTAGAAATAAATGGATTATAGATTTTGGGGTCAATATGCCTATAAATGAAGCGGCTTTATATGAAAAGCCCTTTATGTATGTGCAAAGTGTCGTTAAACCCATACGCGACCAAGTTCGGCGTAAACGTCGCCAAACGTATTGGTGGCTATTTGGTGAACCATGTCCTAATTTACGTAAGGCTGTTCACTTGTTATCACGATATATAGCCACTGTAGCGGTTGCTAAACATCGTATTTTTGTTTGGCTAAATAAGGAAGTTGTGCCTGATTCTGCTTTGTATGTATTTGCCCGCGATGATGATTATTTTTTTGGCATACTTCACTCAAAAATGCATGAGTTGTGGTCTTTGCGAAAAGGTACATCTTTAGAAAATCGGCCTCGTTATACAGGTACCACTACCTTTGAAACCTTCCCTTTCCCCTGGCCACCAGGCCATGAACCGAGCGAAGCCGATAATGTCCATGTGTTTCAAATTGCCGACTGCGCTCGTCAATTGGTGGAGTTTCGGGACAATTGGCTCAATCCCAATGACCCCAACATTGGCGTGGTGGTGACGGAGAAACGAACCTTAACGAACCTTTACAATGCCCTCACTTGTTATCGTGAGGTGAAACCTGCCCATGAAAATGCCTGGGGCGCGGCCTTGTCTCAAATTGTCGCTTTAGGTAATATTGTACCCAAAACCTATCTTAATTTAGCCGACATGGAAACGCTGGACTCGATTCATAGCCAACTTGACCGCGCCGTTTTAGCCGCTTACGGTTGCGCGCATGATTTGAGTGAGGAAGAAATTTTGGAAAATCTGCTGGCCTTGAATTTGGAACGGGCGGCAGGAGTGTAAGTATATAAAACCTTTGGTGCTAGTTGAGTTTTGGTAGCGAAATAAGCGGAGTCCAAAGCCGTAGGCTTTGACCCACTGCCTCAAAGCCTACGGCTTTGGACTCCTAACTAGCACCAAAAGTTATAAATAACCCTTGCACCCCTAGCGACTTTGCGTCCTGGCGTTGAATTTTTAACGCAGAGCCACAAAGACGCTAGGGGCGCAAAGAAATTTCATTTGTCATAATGAGGAAATCTAACCCATGCCAATTTTTGCCACGAAAGATAATTTACCTTCACAATTGATTGACCAATTACGCACCGCCCGCCAGGTCGTTGTTTTAACGGGCGCGGGCATGTCCGCCGAGAGTGGCGTGCCGACCTTTCGGGACGCGCAAACGGGACTTTGGGCGCAATATGAACCAGAGGAACTCGCCACGCCTGAGGCGTTTCGGCGCAATCCCCGTCTCGTGTGGGAGTGGTATGCCTGGCGTAAGCAATTGGTTAATCAAGCGCAACCTAACCCTGGTCATTACGCTTTATTGGCGTTTGAGCAACATCTGCCCAAATTTACGCTCATTACGCAAAATGTAGACGGGATGCACCAACGGGTCGGTAACACCAATGTCATAGAGCTACATGGCAACATTAACCGCTTCAAACGCTTTAATGATAATGTAATTGTTGAATCATGGGCAGATAACGGTGAAGTGCCGCCCCGTTGCCCGCAAACGGGGCAATTATTACGACCAGATGTCGTTTGGTTTGGCGAGGCTTTGCCCAGTAAAGCCCTGAGCTATGCCTTTGAACAGGCCGCCGCCTGTGACCTTTTATTTTCCATCGGCACATCAGGCATGGTTCATCCCGCCGCCGATTTACCTGCGGTGGCTAAAATAACCATTGAAATTAACCCCGATAAAACCATGTTGACTAACTCCATGACTTACGTTTTGCAAGGGGCATCAGGCGAAATTTTGCCCGCATTAGTTAAGGCCACCTGGCCGAGAACGGGATTACCAGAGTGAACGGATTTAGATGGAGTCCAAAGCCGTAGGCTTTGTCCCACTGCTCAAAGCCTACGGCTTTGGACTCCGTATCACCGAATTATTTCCTTATGCAATTTGACCCACATAACCCACCTTCACCCATCATGACCGACTCGACCCATGCTTTTGCCCACCTGACCATTAGGCAACGGTTGCCTAAAGTGGTGCAAAACGTTCTGGCCGACCACGATTATCCCCTAGAAATTACCGAAGCATTACAAAACCTTGAGACTGAGTTAGTGGAAAATGAACTCGTTAGTCCGCTTAATACCAACTCACCCGATGGGCGGGCTTGGTTTGAGGCGTGGCAGCCATATCAAGGGCGACGGTGGTGGGACATGCCCTGGTTTTTGGCGGAGACGTTTTTCTATCGGCGATTATTACAGGCGAGTGGCTATTTTGGTTGGCCGTTAGTGGCCGTGCAACAACGCCCGCCGACCCCCGCCAGTCGTGCTGCCACTGAATTATGGGAAGGCATTGACCCTTTTGCCTCACGCAAACAGGCGGAGTTACAAAATCATACGACATGGCAACTGCTCTCTTCGGCCTTAGAACAGAGTTCCATTGACTCGGCTGAAACTTTGTATTATTTGCTTCATTATGCGTTATGGGGTAATCGGGCTGATTTGAGTTATACCCAAGTCGGGCCATCTACGCTGACCGTGCAATCTGAGCAAGCCAATCTGCTGGTGGATGACGGCGAGGCGGTGATTGATTATTTAGCTAACTTACCAACTTCATGCCACCTTGCCTTTATTTGCGATAATGCGGGATTAGAACTATTGATGGATTTGGCCTTAATTGATTTTTTGCTTCGTTTTGGCTGGGTTAGTCAATTGACCATGCATGTGAAAGCCCACCCCACGTTTGTTTCCGATACCACGCCGACAGATGTTTACCAGACGGTTATGGCTTTGGCCGAGCAACCAAACCCTGCCATGAAGGCTCTGGCGGCGCGCTTGCAAAGTTACGGTTCACGCTTGCAGGTTAAATCCGACATATTTTGGAATAGCCATCGTTTCTTTTGGGAACTGCCTGACGCGTTACGGGCAGAATTGGCGCAGACACAATTAGTTATTATTAAGGGAGATGCCAACTACCGCCGTTTGTTAGGCGATAGTCTCGCCTGGCCCGCCGAGACTCCTTTGGCGGAAGCCGTGCCATATTTTCCCGCGCCTTTCGTGGCCTTACGAACCCTTAAATCTGATTCGATTGTGGGCTTGGCGCATGGTCAGGCGGAGGAGCTAAACCAAAAAGACCCTACTTGGCGGGTCAATGGTAAACGGGGCGTGATTCAGATGGTGATAAAAAATGAGAGGTGAGAAATGAGAAATTGTAATAAATGGAGATAATGATGGCGCAAATGTTGGCTATGGTGAGTTTGGTGGTGCGCGACTATGATGAAGCGATTGCTTTTTATACGGGCGCGCTGAAATTTAAGTTAATAGAAGATACCGATATGGGCGGGGGTAAACGGTGGGTGGTTGTTGCCCCTGAAGGCGGGGGCGGTGCGTCCTTGTTATTGGCGAGAGCCGTTAATGCCGAGCAACTCGCCCATGTGGGCAACCAAACGGGTGGGCGGGTCTTTCTTTTCCTGCACACCACCGACTTTTGGGGCGATTATCGTCACATGCAAGCACATGGCGTGCAATTTATGGAACAGCCACGCACCGAACCGTATGGCTTGGTGGTGGTCTTTTTTGATATATATGGTAATAAATGGGACTTGATTCAACCCAAATAAGCACCTCACCCCAACCCTCTCCTACATAGGAGAGGGCGTAACATTTCCCCTTGATGTCGGGGGGATTAAGGGGGGTAGGTTTAGTATTTGTGTTTCCTACACTCCCGCCAATTCACGTCCCGCATTGAGCAGGGCTGACGTTTTATCCCCATGCATGGTCTCGCAATAAACCCGTAATAACGGCTCAGTGCCAGAGAAACGCGCAATGAGCCAACCGCCGTCCTCCAAATCAAAACGGTAGCCGTCCACCGTATTCAACCCCACCACCTTAAGACCGCCTAACATGTCAGGTTTAGCCGCTTTCACCCGCGCCAAAATCGCGGCGCGTTGGTTGGCCTCGTAAGTTAAATCAATGCGGTCGTAATAATGCGGCCCAATCTGCTCAAACAGATAATCCACCAACCCACGCATAGTGCGCCCCGTCACCGCCATAAAATCCAGCAGACACAAGCCCGACACAAAACCGTCACGTTCAGGAATGTGGTTGCCAAAGGCATAGCCGCCACTCTCCTCGCCACCAAACATGGCCGCCACATCCACCATTTTCGGGCCGATATGCTTAAAGCCGATGGCCGTTTCATGCACGGGCAAATTGTATTTCGCCGCCAATTTATTCGCCATGGCGGTGCAGGTGATGGTTCGCACAATCGGGCCGCGCTCGCCGCGCACCTCTAGCAGGTAAAGTAGCAATAAAGCGTATAATTGTAAAGGATTGACGAACTCGCCCTGCTCATCTAACACCCCAATGCGGTCAGCGTCGCCGTCGGCAGCCAAGCCGATGTCCGCCCCCGCCCGCACCGCCGCCGATAATTGCGCTAAATTATGGATTAGTGGCTCAGGGTTGTGCATGCCAGGAAAATTAGGGTTGGGTTCGCCCCGTAATTCAGTGACAGATTCACCCAACAATTGCGGCCACAAACCCCCGCCCGCGCCATGCATGGCATCCGCGATAACCTTAATATTGGCCGCTTTAATGCGCTCCACATTAACCAATGTGTCAATTTTAGTGAAATAGGCGGGCATGGGGTTGATGTCAAATAATAACTTTTCTTGGCGAGCCTGGGCGAGAGGCTTACGATAACTTTCTGCCTCAGCGGGAATGAGGGCTTCCATGATTTTCACGATTTCAGGCCGCGCCGACCCTGCATAATCTGGCCGAAATTTGAAACCATTGTAATGGCCAGGGTTATGACTTGCCGTAATAATCACGCCACCTGCGGCCTGACGGTCAATAATAGTGTAAGAAACCGTAGGCGTGGGCGCGACGCGGTCACATAAATAAACGGGAATGTCGAGCGAGGTTAACGCTGAGGCCGTTACCTCGGCAAAGCGGCGTGAACTAAAACGGGTATCATAACCAATAATTACGCCTCGCTCGGCCTGACCGACTTGGCGCAAATATAGCCCTAACCCAACGGCGCAGCGACGTACATTACTATAAGTATACTCATCAGCGATGACGGCGCGCCAGCCGTCAGTGCCAAATTTAATGGGGGTGTTCATGGTAATTAAAGTTTAATGGAGTCCAAATCTTTAGATTTGACCACCAAATCTAAAGATTTGGACTCCATGAGATATATGGTTGATAATTGCGAGTATAACAGAGGCGAAATGGGGTAGCAAATGCAGCGTGGGCTATACGGCGCGAGGGCATAAGCTGGAGTGTCAAAATTTTATTTTGACAGGCGAAAGTTTTACTTTCGCACTCCTGAAAAGTTTAAGCCATGCCCTCGCGCCGTGGAAATAATTCCACCTGTAAATTTTCAGGTGATGGCGAGTAGGAGTCCGCAATTCTTTGCGGGCTGTCCGTAAATAATTACGGACTCCGAATAAAATCCCCAATTATTTACAGGTGGAAATAATTTGCTTAAAGCTACGAATACCTTTATATTGAAATGAAGGTTATTAGGGTTTTTGTTTATGGAGTGCAAACCGTTAGGTTTGCTTATTCGTAATGTGGCAAACTTGAAGGTTTGCACTCCGTTTTG
>JAIFLK010000323.1 GCA_020049115.1 Chloroflexota bacterium
TGGGTGTAGTGGGTTAAGACGCGCTCACGCCCTTTGCGGCTTAATTCAGCCCGTAAGGTGGGGTTTTGTTGAAGTTGGAATAAGCAGTCACGCAGAGCCGTAATGTTACCTTCAGGAAAAATTAAGCCCGCGTTAGCAATCACTTCGGGAATCGCGCCTGAATCTGAGCCAATAACAGGGACTCCGCAGGCCATAGCCTCAATTACTACTCAGTCAGACTGCCTTTCTATTATGTTATACCTAGAGAAATGGTAATTACCTAAACAGTTATGAAAAGTGATTGATTTTTCAAGGCCCAATTCCATAAGTGTTTAAGACCAGTACGAACATTTGTACTAGGTTGCCAGCCAATAAGCCTTTGCGCTTTGGTGTTATCACTGATAAACACAGGTTGATCGCCTGGTCTCCAATCTTTCCAAGTTACGTTTATAGGATGTCCGGCAAATTCTTCTAGAATTTGACTGAACTCTGACCAAATTGATAAGGCATTGATTGCCCCTCCCCCAACATTAATGCCTGTCCAGCGGCCTTATCTAGGTGGATATATGCAGCCTCATAAGCTTGGATTAAATCTTGCACATAAAGTAAATCACGTACTTGCTTACCATCACCATAAATTGTAATTGGTTTGCCAGTGATAGCCGCAATAATGAAATGTGCAACCCAGCCCTGGTCAGTTACGCCAAATTGTCGTTCTCCATAAATACACGATTGACGAAATACAACTGTTTTTAGGTTATAAATGCGCGCATAATCTCGTACATATTGATCACCACTTCCTTTAGAGCAACCATAAGGTGAGTGAAAGTCTAATGGTTGTTGCTCACTTATACCTGTCGGGTAGTCACGGTAAATATATCGGTTACCCTCTAAAGTGGTCACAATATCTTCCATGCCACCATACACTTTATTCGTTGAAGCATAAAATACTGCTGGGGGGGTATTCTGCATACGTGCTGCCTCAAGCACATTAAACGTGCCTAATGCATTGATTTCAAAATCCTCACGTGGATTTTGAACGGAGGTAGTCACCGCTACTTGTCCAGCCAAATGATATAACAAAGTTGGTTGCGCGTTGCTGACCGCAAGAAGTAATGTCTCAAAATCTCTAATATCACCTTGCACAAATTTTAGGTTGATGTCACTAAAATTTTGACGCAACCATGCCAAGTTATGTTGTGTACCAAGCCGCGAGAGGTTATCAAACACAGTAACAGTATTCCCTTGTTGTAAATGATGAGCAGCGAGGTTACAACCTATAAAACCAGCACCACCTGTAATAAAAAAATGCATATTTTTCTCCTAAAGTTGTGAGTAAACTGCTTGATAGATTTCTAATGTTTTTTGAGCTGTAGTTTGCCAAGTAAATTTTTGACTATGTTCCAGACCTTTGATTCGCAAAGATTCTCGGATGTTAGAGTCAGTTAGTATACTTCGAACTGCTTGTGCTAAACTAAATGCATCATCAGGTGCAACCAATAAAGTTGCCTCACCAGATATTTCAGGCAAAGATGTCGTTGTACTAGTAACTGTTGGTAGTCCAGCCATTAATGCTTCTAAAACTGGCATTCCGAAACCTTCATAAATTGAAGGAAAAACGAAAACATCGGCAAGGTGATACCAGTTAAATAACGCACGGCCTGTAGCTTGAGGAGCCTGATACACATAGGAAGCGAGTTGTTTTTTAGCAATCAAGCTACGTTGACTGGCTGAAAATTGACCACCAACTTGCACCCACAAAGGGTTAAGGTCTACCAGATATGATAAAGCATGGATAATAACTTCGATATTTTTACGTGGTGCACATGAGCCAACATGGAGTAAAATTGGTCGATGTGTCGCATTAAGAGAGGTTCGTAGTGTTTGGATTTCCAACGATGAACCAGATACTCCAAACTCAGGATTGACTCCATACCAGATAACATCAATTTGTTCTTTTGGATAAGAAGTAAATTTAAGTAGTTCTGCACGAGTTGAATGTGAGATTGCAATTAAACGAGAAGCGCGTTGTGTTGCCTTAAGTGCAGCATCAAACACTATACGACTCACTCCATGTCCCCGTTCATTTAAAGCTAATGGAGCAATGTCATGGCAAGTGACAATTGTGCGACGTGCATCAAGTGTATACAACAGATGCGCGTAAGAATGGTCAATAATGTGATTAATATCCCCTTGATGTGCGCGCGCCAACAACGGATATACACCCAATCGCCATGCATAATTGAGCAATGTATGGGCTGCCCCTTGTAATTGAGGAAATGGGCGGCGCGGCACGTATTCTGTTACCTCTACACCCAATGCGCGCAAGGCTGCCGCTAATTCGTTGGCATAACGTTCCATGCTCCACCAACGCTCAGTAGGTAAATCTCGAAAAAGTGTAACTTTCATTTTTTGGAAACCTGACGCAAAAAAGCGGCATTAACAGCAGCAATATGAGCATGCGTGTAGTGTGTTAATACCCTTTCCCGCCCGTGTTGTGCGAGATAAGCACGAAGTTCTGAATTATATTGCAATTTCTGTAGTGCAGTTTGTAGTGTAGTTTCATCACCTGCATGGAAAATCAGACCTGCGTCGCCAATGACTTCAGGAATTGCACCTGAATCTGAGCCGATAACGGGAACTCCACAGGCCATAGATTCAATCAAGACATGCCCAAATTGTTCCTTCCAACGTGGTGCAGGTTCAGAGGGCAATACTAACGCATCAAACGAGTTTAACCAAGCAGGTATTTGCTCATGGGGAACAGTGTTTTGCCAGCGCACACGTGATTCTATGTTTAGTTGTTGAGTCAGTGCATGAAGTTGGGGCAGTAGCGGACCTTGTCCAACCATCACTAGAGTAATTTCTGGTACACGCGCTACAGCACGCAATAGAGTGCAAAGCCCCTTTTCGGCTACCATGCGTCCCACATACCCAACCGTGAAACCAGGAAGATTGAGAGTTTGGCGTAAGGCCTCATTGCGCTGCGGACGAAAAAAATCAGGGTCTAAGCCTAATTGCGGTGTGACGGTAATTGGACCGCAATAACCGCGCCAACGTAATACTTCTTTTGCTTCAGTATTACCTGCAATGAAACCGTCGGCATGCGATAGGGTGTAGCGGGCAAGACCTGGAAAGCCGTAGTGCTGTTTTAAATTTTCCCAAGTGAATCCTACTAGATGGTAGCCAAAGTATTTTTTAAATGCTGCAAACTCGGCAAAAACCAAACTTAACGGTTCTTCTTCCACATATACTACTTCGGGGCGCGTGGATTGCAAAATAGTTGCTAGTTGCCGAGGTGAATAAACATGGTACATCAATCGCCCGTTTAACCCAACCCACAAAAAGTGTTGTTGATACAAGCGGGGTTGCGTATCAGGTCGTATTACAAATAATGTATCTTGCCAATTACGGGGTGCTAGCAATGTTAAATCAACATGTGCCGCTAGAGATTCCAATTTGGCATGATTGATGGGAGCGCAATAAGTGTGAGAAACAAGCAGAACGCGCATGGTTATTTGATGACTTCTAAATCAACGTATAAATCGCGGGCGGGCAAAATGAACGTTAGATATAACTCATAAAAATCAGGAAATCGATTCGCTAACCATTGAATCCCTGTTAAGCGAAATGGGCGGGCTAATCGCATGTGGGCGTAGGTTATTTTGAACAAGGGTTGAACATAAAAATCAGGCACAGCATATTGCGTTTCAAAGACGCGAGTAATGAAGGTATGGCGTATTTGGCGGCGAGCGACAAAATAATCAAAGGAACGAATACCTAAATGTCGTAGGTGGGTCGGGTCGGTGAAAGAAAAACGGCTACTAAAATGGGGTGTAACAAACTTGACCTTCGCGCCAGGCTTGCCGAGGCGGTGTATTTCTTCTAAAAACTTAACCATATCGGTCACATGTTCAATGATGTGACTGCCGATAATGAGGTCAAAACTGTTGCTTTCTAGCGGCCATGGATAACTGTTTAGGTCATGAATCACATCGGCCTGGGTGGTGGGGTTGCTGTCAATGCCGATGGCATGCGCGGTTTTGGCGTTGCCACAGCCAACATCTAGTATTTTCATGAGAATTTCCTTTAGGGGATAGCCAGGATATTGGGCGAGTTGGGTTTTTTGCCTTTTAGTGGTACCAAATAATTTCTAGGGTTAAGTCCATAGAGGGTGTAATTTTGTTTTGCAAAAAACTGTTCACATTCTGAGTAGGTAGAGTTGCTTTTACTCCAAGTGTTTTCATCGTATTCAAAAAGAATATAAGGGCGATATTGCTGAATACTCTTTTCAGCCCCTAGAAGTACATTGTACTCATTCCCTTCGGTATCTATCTTAATGAAATCTAATCTATTAAGGTTTAAAGCAGGTATCATTTCGTCTAATATCTTAACTTGAATGAGAACTTTATGGGTAAGTGCTGCTTGTGGGTATAGGCTCGACATACCTTGATTGGCAAAGTCGTCAGGGGCAATATAGAGGGTAAATTCGCCATTGGTATTTGATAAACCACATTGCAAGGGTTGAATATTGGTTAAACGATTTAAACCGATATTACTAACCAGTCTGTTATAAATTGTGGGATTTGGTTCTAGCGCAATTACCTGCCCATCTACCCCTGCCCATTGTCCCATAATCAAAGAGTGAACCCCAACGTTTGCCCCAACATCGAAAGCTACATACCCTGCTCGAAATATACGCTTGATTAATTGAACAACTTCTGGTTCATAATGACCGTAGAAAAAAATTGACCATTCAAGGAATGAGGCCGTATCAATATTGATGAGTAGGTTGGAGTCATACTCATCAACTATTTGAATGTGGTCAAGTTGTCGTTTATCAGGAGAATAAATTAGCCGTAAGAATCGGTCTATTTGGGGGGGGTAATTTTTTGTAATCCTAGACAATAATCGCAAAGCTTTGAATTTTAAATTTGTGTTTTTCTCAGAAATTGGCATGGTTTTTGTTCCTTGTAATTGTATTTTTATGACAACAATAGTGTGCTAAAAAGTTACTATTGATTGATATTACATCCCCCAAACACGGATTTTTTGTCCCTTATGGGTTCGTTGCTTTTTAAAAATCTTTTCTGTCCAGGGCTTATCAGGAGTACGGTCAAAAATGATTAAATGTCCTTCGGTTGCGCCACATCTATCCATATAGTACCATGTTTGGGGCAAGCCTTCCTTCATGGTTTGTTCTAATGTACCATACAGAATTTTCAATTCTAACACAATTCGTTGATAGTTAGAGTAAGGCGTTGGGGAGTCATTCCCACTCAAACTCTCTCCTCCAACTTTAATCGGCCAAATTATCAGCAAATCGGTGCGGCGCATGCCTAGCCCATATTCCCGTTCCACGCGTCCACCGCCATTGACAATGCGTTGCAAAAAGGCTTGCAATAACAACTGTGGCCCCGCTTCGCGATAATCAAACTGTTGTAACCAATGTTCAGAATGTTGGCGGAAAAATTGTTGAAAGGCCGTAAGCAATTTCACCATGTCAAGCGACCCAGTGGGTTGCACATACCAAGCCGTTTCATGGGTGATGGTCATCTGAGTGCTATAAGTGAGTGAACGGGGGATGATTTCTTGATAGATAGCATTAGCAATACGTAACTGTTTATCGGGACTAATTAAACCCAAATCTCGGACATATAAAATATCATCTTCAGGTAAGCCACCCTCTGGCTCACTGTCAGCCGCGATGATGGGCTGAATAATACGGCGCACTCGGTCTTCCCTGAGTTTATCTACCAGTTGGTCAAGATGAGTTTCACGGCGCAGGATAAGGGTTTCACTGGCTTGCAAAATTAGGTCGCGGGTAATGGGCGTGGTCTGGTTAAGTTGAGCAATGGTCTTAAAGCAGACTTCATAGCCGAGCGCATTAACTAACCAGGGTTGTCCTTCGGTTAATCGCCACAGTTCGGGGAAAACCTCAGCCTCAAACGGTTGGCCTGTGGCCTCAGTATGTTGTTGATAGAGTTGTTGAATATCAGATAACAAAAAGTTGCTTAAGCGTAACGATTCAGCTTTAATATTAAAGGCACTCCCTCCTGTAATGATAGCCTTATCTTTATCGGAATGGATACGGTAATCGCGCACATCACGCACACCACATAAAACAATGCTTTGCGGGAATAAGTTTGGTCGTTTGGTATAACCGACGCGGATTTGACGTAATACAGAGATTAAGGTATCGCCTATCAACGAGTCAATTTCATCTATCAGTAACACAATGGGTTTGGGGTTATGTTCAGCCCACCGAGTTAACACTTCACTTAAAGCGGCATTGTGACCATTTTGGGTTAATATTTCTCGCCAAACAGTCGAGAGATAACTATCCCCTAACGAGGTTCTAGCAGTC
>JAIFLK010000236.1 GCA_020049115.1 Chloroflexota bacterium
GGCGGCATAAAGCCAAAGTGGTGGGGATTCAATTAGAGGCTGACGGCCCCAATATCGCCGCCTTAGAAAAGGCACTGGAAAGTTATCAGCCGAAATTTTTCTACTTAATTCCTGATTTCCAAAACCCCATGGGCGCAACCTGTTCTTTGGCGAAACGGCAGCGCATTTTGGAGTTGGCGGAGAAACATAATTTTTGGGTGGTGGAAGATGCCCCTTACCGTCCCTTACGTTTTCAGGGCGAGCCTATTGCCACTTTTCTGGAATTGAATCCGCAACGAACCTTGTTCATGGCCTCTTTCACCAAGTTGATTGGCCCTGGCGTGCGGGTTGGGGCGTTACATGGCCCCGTTGAGGTCATTAATAAAGTGGCAAAAATTGCGGAAGATACTTACATTTGCCCGACTTTATTTAGCCAGGGAACGGTCTATGAATTTTGTCGCAGTGGGTTGCTTGAGCCACAAATTGCGCGGATTAAAGCCCTGTATGCGCCGCGCTTGCAGGCATGTCGCGCCGCAGTCAGCTTACATCTGCCTGATGTGGAGATGACTCGGCCAGAGGGTGGCTTCTTTTTATCGCTGACTTTACCTGAAGGGGTAACGACAGCAGCAGTATTAAAACGAGCCACGACCTATAACCTTAACTTAGCTGACGGTGAGGCGTTCTTCCCTGAGGGTGGTGGCGCGCGATTTTTACGGTTGCCTTATTGCGCCCTTTCCCCAGAGCAGATTAATGAAGGGGTGCGGCGTTTGGCAGCGGCAGTGAATGATGTGAGAAGTGGAAAGTAAAAAGTAAGACATGAGAAGTGAGAAATAGTTCCACCTGTAAATTTTCAGGGGATATAAGGTTGGAACAGAACAGACAAGAATGTCTGTTCTACTGTTGGATTAGGTAGGTCAGACATTCTTGTCTGACCATACTATCACCGCACTATTTACAGGTGGAATTATTTCGCCTGATTCGCCTTTTCGTTTCTTTCGCGATAAAAAAGAGAGGGACAGATTTAATAATCTGTCCCTCTTGTTCATGGCTGAGATGGCGTAAGGTTATTAGACCTGCAAGGTTTTTAAAACCTTGTAGGTCTCTGCTAATTTATCACCTGTAACAATCGTAGTTGTTGTAATAGCTGCGGTTGTATTGGTAATTGTGATGGTAGGTGCGGTTATAGGAGTAGGAGTTATTGTTGGAGCAGCAGGGGTTGTAATAATAGCCACGGTTGTAGCTATTATGATAGTAGGCGGAATTTGAGTAGGAGTAGCGGCGCGGGGTGTAGTAGTAGTCACTGTAATCATAGTCGTAATTATTGTAGGGTTCGTAATATTTGCCCGCGTAGTTATGCCCACTGTAGTTGTAGTAATACCCGCCGCCATGTTGCGCCGCCATTGGCTCATCGGCTAAGGCCGCTGTTGCAGTGACCAGGGTTAGTAAAGCCACAAGCATGAGGGTAAAGCTGATTTTCTTCATAGATGTTATCCTCCAAATGTCTTGTAATTTTAGACCTGCAAGGTTTTCAAAACCTTGTAGGTCTATTAAAGTTACGCTCAATTTAACTCGCCATTCAGCCATAAATGACCCCTGTTGGATGAACAAAAAAGACCCATGCCAATGTCGTTTGACTTTGGCATGGGTCTGTCTTACAACCCATCGCATCACTTTTAGGGCGATGACAATTGTTGGCTTGTGTAGCAAATGGGTCAAAATTTAAACAGGAGTAAAACAGCTTTAGCTGTTTATAGTAGGAGTCCACAATTATTTGTGGACTATCCGCAAATGATTGCGGATTCCTTGTCTAAATTTTAACCTGATTATCTCAAGCGAACAAATGGGTTGTTAAAGAACTTGCTCAAAGTCAAGGTGAATTTGTACCAACATTATGCCTTATAAATTGAGCCATGTCAACGTGACATGAATACTATTAGGTTGTTAGTCATGGGGGCTGGTTGGGGATATTAAAAAAGCCACTCGCAGGAGTGGCTTTGCATTTATTATGGTTTTAGTGGTTGCACTACTGATTCTGTATTAATTGTCGGCAACACATTGGGGCTAGTGAAAATCAGATTGGGAATTGTGCCTTCAGGAGTAAAGAAGATTTTATCGGTGGCTTTTAGGGCATCAGCGTTGGTCTTCGCTAATTGTAACTGCCAATATTCGGGGTAGGTGACATATAACTGGGCCAAAATCGTTTGGCTGGCATACTCGGCTTTGGCTTTTTCGACGGCGGCTTCTGCTAACGCTTTATTAATCGCTAAATCTTGTTGCGCTGCTAACAGGTCATTTGATTTTTGGGCGAGAATAATGGCTTTTTCGGCCTCAACTTTGGCTAATTCATTGGCTCTTTCCGCCTCAATGACCACTTTTTGTGCCTGAATTTTTTCTTGTTCCAACTTCGCTAAAATTGTTTGTTGTTTAGCCTGTTCCTGAATCCGACTCTGTTCAACCCGAATTTGCCCTTCTTGTTTAGCTTGTTCCGCTTTGGCTTGAGCGTTAGCTTTCAGCGCATCCTGAGCCGCTTTTTCGGTTTCAAGCCGACTTTGCACAATGGCATCTAAGGCCGTTTGCACCGCAGGCGATAAAATCACTTCGGGAACAACCACATTTTGAATATCTAAACCATAATTACGGGCCAACTCACTTAATTCCTCATCAATACAGGAGCGTAATGCGTCCCGTGCATTGCCCACAATGCTGTCATCAAAGGTGCGTTCTCCGACACAAACCTTCATAGATTGTCGCGTTAAATCAATCACCCGATTACGCGCCAACTCATCATCAACATAAACCAGGCGATATTGTGACCAGAAACGTTGAAGCACATCTTTTTGGCTCACATTGGGCCTAAAAATATCACCACTGACTACTACTCCTAGTCGTTGTTTATCTTTAGTAATAATTTCTTCGTCACGCACCGAGAAGGGGATAGCTTGGGTGGAAATGGTTTGGATATCAACAAAAAAGCCAAAGTCACTATAAACCCCTGGCCCCACAATATTGTAAATTTGATTATTTCTAAATTGAATCCCTACTTCTTGCTCGTTCACTTGACCAAAAAGGTAATAAAATTGGCTTGAAAAGGACATCACGCCAATTAAAATAACCAAGCCACCGATTATCAAAAAGAAGGAAAAACCACCTAATGTTTTAATTCGTTGCATAAATTACCCCTAACCTACAGCAGAGGAATAATAAATCGTAACTCCTACGGCTAAAATACACAGTAAACTAAACATGACTTCACCCCAGTCTAGGGTGGTTAAATTGACTTCATGGGATTTTTCGGGCGGGGGATAACTCATGGAGACGGTACTAGGGTGAGTAATCACCCATTTTTGACCATTATGGCGAAACCAACGGTGGCTACGATGACCAAACATCCAATAGTAACCATCTTCGGCAATATCAACTAGTTGTAAAAGCTGCTCTTCTAGCTCTTTTTCAGTCAAATTACCATCTATAACGTCTTTAGTTAGAACTTTAACTTGTTGCTCAACTTGCAGGAAATCAATCATGCCCTATTTCGAGTCCACGTAATAATGACCTTCGGGTAAGGTTTCAGGTTTAGGAAGAAGTTTGGCGGCGGAGGGCGGAAATGCCCCCTCTTCAATGGGTTGGTAAGGCTGTTGAGGTGGCGTTGTTAATACTTGCACAATAATGGCCGTAATATTATCATTACCGCCTGATTCATTAGCCAGTTCAATTAACTCTTTGGCAGCTTCTAAAGGAGAACTAGCACGATGTAACACCTCTTGAATCGCCCCATCAGGTACTTCACCCCACAGTCCGTCACTACATAATATAATGACATCTTTGGCTTTGAGTTGCGTTTGATAGATATAAATATCTACATCAGTTCCTTGCCCCAACGCCTGATACAATACATTACGACGCGGGTGGCTCAGGGCTTGTTCTTCCGTAATTTTGCCCATTTCCACTAAACGGCTGACCAATGAATGGTCTTTGCTAATCAGTTGGAGTTTATTATTTCTTAACAGATAGCTCCGTGAATCGCCCACATTCATGGTAACTAGAAAACTATCATGTAAAACCGCCGTCACCACGGTGGTGCCACCCCCTTCAGTGGCATACATCACATTTTCATTGGCCTTCATAATCGCTTTATTCAAAGCCTCAATAATCACCTGTTCCAAATCCGTTTTATCGGTCAATTTGGGAATAGTCGCGTAATACTCTTGGCTAATGGTTCTAATCGTGACATCTGAGGCAATTTCACCTTTTTGATGTCCGCCCATGCCATCAGCCAAAATATATAAATGGCCTTTGGTCGTTAAGGTTTCAGGGTCAACATCCAGGGGAATTTTATAAGCATCTTCATTATGGTCACGCACCATGCCCGTATCGGTCAGGCCCGCATAATGAAAGTATAAGGTTCGTTTGGATGAGGCAGTGTTGTGTAATGCTTGGTCAGCCAATGTTACAGCCTCCTTAATGTTTTCTTTACCAATAACTATAGACAAAAGGACAACCCATAGTCAACTCACTGTTAATTATAATCACTTTACTCATAAATTGCCAAACAGTAGGAAACTTTCACTATTTCCTGACCATGTTACTTTAAAAATGGTTCTTTGAGCTATTGTGTGGTTGAGACGAGGAGTGACACACGCCCTCGTGTGTCGCTGGTTAGCACGAGGGCGTGCTAACTCCGCGTGACCACACTAAACCTCAGAGAACCTTAAAAATTACCATATGGGGGATTTCAGCCATTATAAGGTTTGAAACCTTATAATGGCTGACCCCACATGGAGCATGTAGTCATCAGGTGACTTCAAGTCACCTGATGACTAGACCCCATTTGCGTTAATTCTTAAAACACCCATTCACCGCCGCGCATAATGGCTTCTTTCTCACCCGCGCGGGTCAGCCCATCAATATCTATTTCGCCTGAGCCGATCATAAAATCCACATGGGCCAGGCTATCATTACCACCTGCCGCCGCAAAGGTTTCATTGCTCATCTCTGCCCCATTGACCATGCAGAAACGATAGGCTTTACCTAACGCTAAATGACATGAGGCATTTTCATCGAACAAGGTATTATAGAATAATTTATTACTTTGTGAAATGGGTGAACTATGCGGCACTAAAGCCACCTCACCAAGCCGCGCCGAGCCGTCATCTGTTTCCACCAATTTACGCAAAGTGGCCTCGCCCGTATCCGCCGTAACCTTAACGACACGCCCGCCCTCAAATGTTAAGCTAAAATTCGTAATGAGCGTGCCATTATAACTCAATGGTTTGGTACTCGTCACCACGCCATCGGCCTTATCTTTATGCGGCATGGTAAAGACTTCTTCTGTCGGAATATTCGCAATAAAGCGAATCCCACTCGGCGTGTCCGCATCCGCCCCATTCCAAATATGATTTTCAGGCAAGCCGAGGGTAAAATCTGTGCCAGGGCCACGATAACTCAAAGCCACATATTTCTTATCATTAAGATAGTTTTTCTTTTCCGTCAAGGTCGCAATATGCTTTTCCCACGCGGCCAAAGGGTCACTTTCATTCACGCGGCACACTTGGAAAATCAATTCCCATAATTTCTCCACCGCCACCGCAGGGCTGTCATCGGGATAAATTTTCGCGGCCCAACTTGGAATTGGCACCGAAATAACCGCCCAATTAAAGGCATTCGCCATGCCCAATTGCCGCGTCGGGGCATTATGCGTTTGCGCGACTTTTTCCGCTAAAGCCAATAAATCAGGGTCTTGCCCGCCCAATAAATCGGGGTCTTCGGCATAAACTGAAAGGGTCGCGCCGCCATTTTTTGCCACTTCATATCGGCCTTGAGCGTACCAAGTCGGATAAGCCTCAAACGAGTCACGCGGCGCATATTGAAACCGCGCCAAAGTCAGGGCATCATCTTGCCACATGACATCTACTAATTTAGCTCCCGCTTTATAAGCACTCGTGGCCGCTAAACGCACCAATGGCGCGGCCTCAATCGGGGCGCGAATAATCAGGGTTTGGCCTGGCTGAATCCCCACGCCAATTTGAATCGCTAAATCAGCAAAACGTTGTAATTTTTCGTCAAATGTTAAGGGCATAAATATATCCTTTAAATTCCAGAGGCTTTCACTCACAGACCTGCAAGGTTTTGGAAACCTTGTAGGTCTAAACATGCCTGATTTTACTCTATGCCTGTCGTTATGACAACTTTGAGCCTAGTTATTGTTAGAAAAACAGCCCCGTTCCAACATGGAACGGGGCTGTTGCGATTTATTTCAACGCTATCGGCATATAGCAGTTCAGAAAAGTTTTTTCCAAGACCTTATAGGTTTCTAAAACCTATAAGGTCTGAATTAGCTAACAAGTTATCTGGACTGCTATAACAAGTTATCTGGACTGCTATACCACCAGCGCGGAGTCCAAATCTTCAGATTTGTCCACTATAATTACCCCTGTTGTAATGCAAATGACACAGCACACAAATAGCTTTGTTTAGATTTATTGCGGCACTTTGACCTAAACTTTACTCAAAGCCGCTTCCCATGACGCAAGCTCAACTTGTCGGTCAATCACCACCACAACCCCATGAGCAATGGCTTGTTGCGCTAAATTCTCCGCCCATTCTTTGCCCGCGACCACAGGTAAGGCAGTCATGCCCATCGCCTGTAAAATAGCTGCCCGTTCCATCGCCCGTTTAAGGTCATGCTCTTCCGCAAACCATGAAGCCTCGACGACCAACACGGCTTCGGCCTTTGTTTCCTTAAGCTTCCCGCCCCAAAGCAGGTCAGTAGCTAACACTTGGGTTAAGGCTTGGCTGCTTATTTCACCCGCTTCCTCAGCTTCATGCAGGAGTTCGCTAATATCGCTCATCATATCACGCCCCCGCCGCAAAAAGCGACCAAATATGCCAGTAGCTCTATCACTCAAAGTGCGCTCATACGAATCACCCTTGAGCATGCCTACATCTCGGATAAGAGTTTGTTGATTCTTATCCAATTTATCAACCTTAACCTCAACCTTTTCTAGGCGAGCTTCAGACCGATCCATCCGTTCAGTTAACCTTTGAATTGCTTGCACCATTTCTTTTTGGGCTTCAGCTAACTCATGGAAGGCTTTCGGAATATCTATTTCGGGAAATAACACCCAACGCAATTGGTTACGCCATTCAGGGTGAGTATTAATAATTTCTACCAATGTGGGTAAGTCATCTACAGTAATCATATTGGGTCTCCTTTTTAACTGTCGTGGAGGAATTGTAATCTAAGGAGCAAGTGATGTCAATTTGACACTATAGTAGCTTCGAGAAATCGCATCATCAAAATGAGATAGGTTTAACAAATCTTGCGCGACGGTCAATTTTTCATCGGCTAAAATTAACCAAGTGGCAATAGATTCTGATTGTTCTGCCAAATTACAATCCCTTCCTTTTTTACTTGCTGGGCTAACGGCGACCACGCTTGGAAACGGCGTTCACTCATCACCACAGGTGAAAGGTAAACGCCATATTCTAGGGAAATATCACTCGCCGTTTCAATAATGGCGCGCCAACGAGGGTCACTAAAGGAAGCCGCATAAAAGCCCCCAGGCAAAACCTGCTCCTCCCAAGACACCACCACCAACACATCAATATCTGACTCCTCCGTGGCCTCACCTCTAGCCTGAGAACCAAAGAGAATCAGTCGTTGCAATTGATTGGGCAAACGGCTTAACAAAGCATTACGATAGTTATTGAGTATTTCAGGTTTGATTTTTTCTAAGGGTTGCGCCATCGCCAGGCCTCCCCAGGCAATTATACTGCAAAAAGAGTAAAACTAAAACAGCCCCGTTCCAGGTCGGAACGGGGCTGTTGCGATTTATTTGATTCTACACTTTTAAGCCAATGCAAACTCACTGTAAGGGCGCATATTAGGGGGCTGAAACGCTAACACAATCTCCTCTTTGGAAATTCCTGCTTCTAATAATTGGTTAGCAAAGCCTTCCTCCGTCCAATCTTCCTCTATCCAAAATTTACCGTTACGCAAGCGAATGTATAAGGTCGCCCCGCGTACTCGGCCTTGAGGCGACCAACCCACATTAAATAACAGATAATGGTCTCGCTCTTCATCAAAAATCACTTCGGTTTCTGCACCCTCAATCGGGCAATGACTAAGTAATTCGTTATATTGAGTCAGTAATTGTTTAACAATATCTCGGTGTTTTAGCGTTTTATCCATTGTACAATCACCTCTTGGGTTAGATTAACTACTATTACTGAAACTTGATAGCGATTTAGAATTAACTCAATCGCTTCTTGTTTGAATAAATCACGATAAACCACATCATTGACGGCTAAATAAAGTTTTCGTTCAGGGGCAATGATTTCAAGGATACCCAAATATAAATTGTATTGCCCCAATGCAATCTCAAAATCATGCAGCGGCGAAAGTTTAATGAAACTTTTCACCTCAACCACAATTTTTTCCTGCCCTTTTTCCGCCGCCAAAGTACGTTCTGCGCCTAAATCAGCCGAGGCCGAAACCGTTTTGTAACGAATAGGGTAAGGTTCGTGGGTAATTGTCCAGCCATCGTTAATGAGGGCATATTTCACTTTATCATGAATAATATCTTTTGCGGGCATGGTTGCTCCATTTTAGGCTGTTTTGTTGAACAGTGATTATACTGCAAAAAGAGTAAAACCAAAACCGCCCCGTTCCATGTCGGAACGGGGCGGTTGCGATTTATTTCACCCAGGTAGAGACAGGGCATGCCCTGTCTCTACTTCTTCAACAACCACCCCGCGCCCACCAACATGACCACCCCCGCCAAACCTGCCAAATAACCTAGCCCATTCGTGGAGGCCGTTGGCACGCTGATAAGTTCCGCCACGCCACCAACAGGGGCAGGAATCACAGCAGGAAGAAATGGGTCAGCAATCGTCCCATTAGCCGCACCGTCATGGT
>JAIFLK010000382.1 GCA_020049115.1 Chloroflexota bacterium
GCCCCAACCACCAGTTGGTTGCCTGATGAAATTATTACAGATGAATTAACCATGCCCATACCCCATTTGCCCAACTCCTATCGGCTCGTGGTGGGGTGGTATGATGAAAAAAGCGGTCAACGGTTACAAAGCGCAACCAATGACACCGTTATTTTAATAGAAAAGTAACAACTTTGCATGGTAGTCATCAGATGATTGACCGTCATCTGATGACTATAATCTCAAGGATTTGATATGAGCAGTTATAAATTAGACCGACATATTCTTTTTCGTCATCGCGATGTACCAAATATCCGTGAAATTGACGTTTTTCTGGCTGACCAGGGCTATCAAGGCTTAAGAAAAGCCATTAAAGAGATGAAGCCCAGCGAGGTCATTGACCAAGTGAAGGCCGCAGGCTTGCGCGGGCGTGGAGGCGCAGGCTTCCCAACGGGCATGAAATGGAGTTTTATTCCGCAAAATATCTCCCCGAAATATATTGTCGTTAATGGTGATGAAAGCGAACCTGGCACCTTCAAAGACCGTGAGATTATGGAATATAATCCCCATTTATTTATTGAAGGGATTGCCTTGTGTGCCTACGCGGTTGGCGCGGCGACGGCGTATGTGTATGGGCGGGGCGAGTTTTTAAGCACTTTCCGTTATTTACAAAATGCCATTAACCAAGCCTATGAAAAAGGCTTTTTGGGTAAAAATATCCTCGGCAGTGATTTTTCGTTAGATATTCATTTGCATTTGGGCGCGGGCGCGTATATTTGTGGCGAGGAAACTGCGTTGCTTAATAGTTTGGAAGGTTACATGGGACAGCCCCGTAATCGCCCGCCCTTCCCTGCCGTCGCGGGGCTATATGCCAAACCTACGGTCATTAATAATGTAGAGACCCTCACGGGTGTCCCTTATATTATTCAACATGGCGTGGAAGCCTACCGCAAATATGGCACCGAAAAAAGCCCTGGGACTAAAATTATCAGCCTGAGTGGGCGGGTGAATAAACCTGGTAACTATGAAATTAACATTGGGACACCTGTCCGTTATTTATTGGAAGAACTCGGCGGCGGGATTATCGGCGGTAAACAAGTGAAGGCCATTTTGCCCTCTGGCGCGGCCTCCAGCATTTTGCCTGGCGATAAAATTGACACAGCCATGGATTACGAAGCGATGGCGGCAGCGGGGTCTATGCTCGGCTCTGGCTCATTCATTGTGTTAGATGAAACCGTTGATGCGGTGTGGGCGGAGAAAAAAGTGATTGATTTCTTCAAGCATGAAAGTTGCGGTAAATGTAGCCCCTGTCGTGAAGGCACACATTGGCTTAAATCCATCTTTACGAAAATTACCGAAGGGCATGGTACGAAAAAAGATGTTGATTTATTAACCACGATTATTAACCAAATGGAAGGCAATTGTTTCTGCCCGTTAGGTGAGTTTGTGGTGCCAGGCGTTCGCACCAGCTTAAAATTCTTCCGCAGTGAATATGATAGCCGCGTGGTTGATGAACCCGCCAATGGCGCGCCAGTTCATTTGCACCTTTAAACAATTAGTCATCAGATAACGATTCATTATCTGATGACTAACTTACCTAATATGCGAATTAAACAAATTACAGTTAAGAAGCTTTTTGGATTATTTGATCATGTTATTCCGCTTAACATGGAGGAGCGCATTACCATTATTCACGGTCCCAATGGGTTCGGGAAGACCATTTTGCTGAGAATGTTACATGGATTGTTTAATGGTCATTATACCATTTTTCGCACTATTCCATTTAAGGAATTTCAAGTAATATTTGAAGATGGCGATTACATAAAGGTGGATTTCCCTAGGCAAAAAGAAAGAAAAGATAGTAACTTTCCAAAATTAACTTTCCACAAACTAAACTCTTCAGACAAACCGCCCTCAATGACTTTAGCACCTCGTAATTTAGAGCCTATGCCTTTTTTATCAGATTTAATAGAACATGAGATTCCCAACATGGAACGAGTTGGAATCAATCGTTGGCAAGATAGAATTACTGGTGAGATTCTATCAATAGGAGATATTACTGAACGTTTTGGTCACTATTTACCTTCCAGATATATTAATGCTAATGTAAAAGATGAAAATTTGCGAGAAGAAATTAGAGAAAAAATTCATATCCAATTTATAAAAACTCAACGTTCATTAAGTCTATCAAGGTTACCTAAAAGTAGAGATAAATCGCCACAAATGGTTGCAGCAGTAACCATTTATGCTGATGATTTAGCCACAACTATAAAAACCAAATTAGCAGAATCAAGCCAATTATCCCAGTCTCTTGATAGAACTTTTCCTGCCAGGTTGGTTTCATTAACCAATAATGGTAACAAATTACAAGAAAACGAGTTACGAGATAAACTCACTCAACTCGAATCTAAACGCTCACGTTTTAAAGCTGTAGGACTTTTAGAAAAAGAAGAAGACAATAGTTTTCAAATACCTCAGCATATTGATGAACATACCAAAAACGTTTTAGCTGTTTATGTACAAGATGTAGAACAAAAATTAGCTATATTTGATGAATTGGCTGAAAAAATCGAATCATTTCAACAAATTATAAAAAATCGTTTCCTGTACAAGAAAATTACTATAGGTGAAGAAGAAGGATTCTTTTTCTCTACCCATGACGGACAACGTTTAGCTGTTACAGATTTGTCATCAGGTGAGCAACAAGAACTTATTTTATTGTATGAATTACTCTTTAAAACCAAACCTAATTCGCTCATTTTAATTGATGAACCTGAAATATCATTACATATTGCATGGCAAACTCAATTTATTCGCGATTTAGAAGCCATTACCAAACTCGGCTCATTTGATATTTTGGTGGCGACTCACTCGCCTGATATTATTAGTAATCGTTGGGATTTAACAGTTGAGTTGAAAGGGCCTGAAATGAGCATGGTGGTGTAATGCAAGCATATATTACCCCTGAACGGATTGCCAATAGTATCCGTCAACAACGTAGCCAATATAAAGGGGCGTTCTTAATTGTTGAAGGTGAGGGCGATAATTTATTATATCGAAATTTTATTGACCGTAATGGCTGTCAAATTCAGGTGGCTTTTGGCAAAGAGAATGTACTTAATGTGTTTGATATATTGGGACATGACCATCAAGGCGTGTTAGCGATTGTAGACGCTGATTTTTGGCGATTAGAAAATATAGCCCCCGCTAATCCTCAAATATTCATAACCGATACCCATGACCTTGAAACCATGTTATTACAATCCCCTGCGTTAGATAAGTTTTTGGGTGAATATGGTTCTCATGCTAAGATAAAGGCGTTTGAAAAACAGCATGGCAACCTACGCGATGTCTTACTAGAAAATGGGGCAAATTTAGGTTATTTACTTTGGTATTCATTAAAAAATGACCTCGCCCTTAAATTTGATGACAAGTTATCATTTTTTAGCAAGTTTATTACCAAAGATACCTTAACGATTGATATAAAAAAGATGCTCACAACGGTTAAAAACCATGCCCAAAAATTCGCTTTATCAGAACAGGTCATGGAAAAAGGTATGAATAATCTCAAAAGCCCTGACCATGACCTGTGGCAAGTCTGTTGTGGTCATCATTTGATGGCTATTTTAGCCATAGGTTTGCAAAAAGCCATTGGGAGTGATGACTTAAAAGAGGTTAAACCTGAAATTGTCGAAAAGAATCTCCGCTTGGCTTACGAATTTATCCATTTTATGAAAACTCAGCTTTATCAAGCCATAAAAAATTGGGAGTTTGCTAATCCCACATTCAAAGTCCTGTTAGCAACAACTTAGTTTTTAGATTAGCAAAGGAATCATTATGTCAGACCAAGTGACGTTAACGATAGATGGGGTTGAAGTTACTGTTCCTAAAGGCACACTCATTGTCGAGGCTGCCAAACGAATTGAGCAAGAAATTCCCGTTTTCTGCTACCACGCCAAGCTAGACCCCGTTGGCATGTGCCGCATGTGTTTGGTTGAGGTGGGTACGCCCATGATTGACCGCGCCACCAACCAGCCCGCGTTAGATGAGCAGGGTAAGCCGAAAATCAATTTTTTCCCCAAGCCCATGACCGCTTGTACCACGCCCGTTTCGCCTGGCATGGTGGTCAAAATCAACTCGGATGCGGCGTTAGATGACCGTAAGGCCGTGATAGAGTTCCTGCTCACCAGCCACCCGCTTGATTGCCCTATTTGCGATAAAGGGGGCGAGTGTCCATTGCAAGATTTGACTATGCGACATGGGGGAGGCAATACCCGCTTTAATTATGAAGATAAGCAACATTTCCCCAAGAAATATCCGTTGGGTGATTTGATTTTGTTAGACATGGAACGGTGCGTCATTTGTACCCGTTGTGTCCGTTTCCAAGATGAGGTCGCGCATGACCCCGTTTTGGCAATTGAGGAGCGCGGCCGCCATGCCCATATCGTCAGCTATTCCAACCCCGCGTTTGATAGCCACTATTCGGGCAATACCGCCGATGTTTGTCCCGTTGGCGCGTTGACCACCCAAGATTTCCGTTTTGGGGCGCGGGCATGGGAGTTGGTGAATGTGCCAAGTATTTGTAATCATTGCAGTGTCGGCTGTAACACCGTATTAAGCACGCGACGCGGTGGCACGAAAGGGCAAATCCGCCGCATCATGCCTCGCCAAAATGAAGCCGTCAATGAAACCTGGATTTGTGACAAAGGTCGCTTTGGGCATCACTTTAATGAAAGTGCCAACCGTATCGCCACGCCGTTGATACGGCAAGGGCAAGATTTGGTGGAAACGACCTGGAGTCAAGCCCTTAAGGTGATTGGCGAAAAATTAAGCGGTATTAAATCTACGCAGGGCGCAAACGCGCTCGGTGGGTTGGCAGGCGCGCGCCTCTCCAATGAAGATTTATATATCTTCCAAAAATTGTTCCGTCAAGTGATTGGCACGAATAACATTGACCACCGCGTGGGTTTGAGCGCGGCCATAGAAGATGAAACCGCCTACACCGTTGGCGCGGGCGTTGGCACGGATTTAACGCAGGTCGGCAAAGGCACAACCATTTTAGTAATTGGCTCTGATTTAGACCAAGATGCCCCGATTCTCTATTTGCGGGTTGCGGCTGCGGCTACCAAAAAGGGCGCGCACCTCATCAACGCAGGGGGACGCAAAACGAAATTAGATGCTCAGGCGCAAAGTTCGTTGCGTTATCGTTACGGTAGTGCGGCGCATTTGGCGTGGGGTTTAGTGGCCTCCGTCATTACGCAAGGTTTAGTTAATCAAGCTGCCGTTGATAGTCAGACCACTGAGTTTGCGAAATTAAGCCAATCGTTGCAAAATTACGGCCTGGCGAAAGTGGCTGAGGTGACAGGGGTGAAAGAAACCGAAATTGAGGCCACCGCCAAAGTCTTTGCTCAAGCCGCCAACGGCCTGATTTTATTTGGCCTCGAAGCAGGCAATGACCCCGCCTTACGCGCCGCGTTAGAAGCCCTCGCCTTAATAACGGGACACGCGGGCAAAGCCAATAATGGCGTGATTGCCGTATTGCCCCATGCCAATAGTCGTGGCGCGGCGGACATGGGCATTGTGCCTGACCGTTTACCTGGTTACGTTCCCGTTAAGAATGGCGCAGGTTTATCGGCGCAACAGATGTTAGCGAGTAACTCGCCGATTAAAGGCATGGTCATTGCGGGGCTAGACCCTGCGGCGGAGAGTGAAGCCTATAAAGCGGCCTTACAAAAATTAGATTTTCTGGTAGTGCAAGATTTATTCTTGACCGAAACGGCAAAATTGGCGGATGTGGTTTTGCCCGTTAAAAGTATTGCGGAGCGTGACGGTACATTTACCAACATGGAACGCCGTGTGCAAGCCTTCGATACAGGCATTGATACCCTCATGTCGGCTTGGGCGGATTGGCTGATTTTCACCGCGATTGCGGGACAATTAGGGGCTGAATGGGGCTATGCTTCGGCTGACGGCGTGATGGCGGAAATTACGCAAACCGTGCCGTTATATAAAGACATGGCCTTTGAGAAATTAGTCGCCCCCGTGACGCTAGACCGCGAAACCTCACATTATATTTACGAAGGTATGAGTTTTACGGCGGATGTGCGGGAAGGCATGCAATGGCCGACAGTGGCAGAAAGTGGGGCTAAAGTCACCTTGCGCTTTATTGCGCCCATACCCCCCTCTATCCCCCCTGAATCAGGGGGGACAAAGGGGGGTGAGTCCGAATTAACATTAGTTGCGCCTCGCATGTTGTATGACAATGGGCGATTGCTGGCGGAAACGGACATTATGCAGCCCCATATCTTAAAACCCGAACTGCTTATCTCCCGCGCTGACGCTGAAAAATGGG
>JAIFLK010000069.1 GCA_020049115.1 Chloroflexota bacterium
ATGCCGCAGTTTGGCAGGTGTCTGTCGGTGAAGCAGGAAGTAAACATCATTTATGGCCTGGTGTCATAGATGAGTAAGTTTTATAGAACGGTTTCTTTTTTCATGATGCGCTGGCATCTCACAAATTAAACCTCAAAATTGACTCCGCCTCTTATCAGTGGCAAAATCCACAACAAGTTGAAACCAAAAATCAACTTGGAATGCAAACCTTTAGGTTTGCCATATTACAAACGGGCAAACCTGAAGGTTTGCACTCCAATATAACTCCCCAAAAAGGTTAATATGACCCTAAAACATGCACCTAATTATCGCGCCCAAGAAATGCAAACCATTGCCGAATGGATTTTGGCGGGGGAAAGTGGCTCCGTCGTCGGCTTGCCAGGCTGCGGACGTTCTAACCTATTAGATTTTCTGTGCCAAAAACCAGAGATTTTAGTCCCATATCTACGCGAACAGGCCAAGCAAGTTGCCTTGATTCCCGTTGATTTGAACAATCTGCCCGCCACCGATTTAGCCACGTTATATCGCGTCATTTTACGGGCATTTTATTGGGCGCGCCATCGGTTTGACCAACCGATTTATGACATTATTAGCGAACTTTATTTGGACACCCGTACCACCACCGACCCCTTTGTGGCGCAAAGTGCCGTTCATGAGCTATTTTTCGCCCTCGAAGCCCTGCCCATGCAGTTGGTTTTAGTGCTAAATCGCTTTGATTATTTCTGCGAAACGGCTACGCCGAGTGCCTTGAATACCTTGCGTGGCTTACGAGATAGTTTCAAAGAAACCCTTTCGTTTATCGTGGGCATGCGCCAGGAGGTGGCTTATCTGCCTGACCCAGAAGCGTTGGGTAACATGTATGATTTGTTAGACCGCCGCATTTGTTGGGTTGGGGCAATGATGGATAGCGATGCGGCAGATGTGATTCAGCGCGCCGTGCAGACTGCGCCCCGTCACCTGAATAACGAGGAATTACAAGAAATATTAACCCTAGCAGGCAATTTTCCTGCTTTGCTCAAAGCGGTGGGTGATTGGTGGCTGACGAATAATAACGTTCCTTTGGTGAGATGGGCCTCCATTTTAGCTGACCAACATAGTTTAGATTATCGCTTGGCCCGTTTATGGGAAGCCCTGACGCAAGAGGAGCAATTTGCGCTCTCGGCGGTGCGGGCCTGGCAGGAGGAGGTCAGCCAAAAGTCCAAAATGAAGGGACATTTGGATAAGGCGCGCCAAAATTTAGAAGATGAACATGGCAATATCTTATTACGTTTATTGGCAAAAGGCTTAATTTATCAAAATGAGCGTGGCTGGCAAATCAAAGGGGATTTATTGGCGGATTACATTCGGCGAGTTGGCCCGTCAAGTTTGGGACGGATTCGCATTGATGAACAGACCGAGGAGATTTATCAAGGATTGACGGCGTTGCGTAATTTGCCGCCGTTGGAGGATAAAATGTTACGTTATTTTATCAAATATCCCTATAAACGCCACCTTTATTCTTCACTCATCAATGAAATTTTCTCCACCGATGCCCGTGATGATGAAGGCGAGAAATTTGTGGAGCGTACGCGGCAAGATTTATTCCCGTTGATTCGTAATCTCCGCAAGCGTATCGAGGCGGATACGACTAAGCCCCGTTACATTATCAATTGGACAGGCAACCCCGAAGGCGGCTATCAATTCTACCCTGAAGGTCGGCCTGAATAAGAAATATTTCGCCCCAGTAAATTTTTAGGGGATATAGCCTCAGTATATCAAGATTTGTCCCCCTCACCCCTACCCTCTCCCAAAGGGAGAGGGGCGGGGGTGAGGGAAATTTAGTTGTTGAACCAAAATCTTGATATACTGAGGCTATATCCCTAAAATAATACTGGCTAACGTAAAGTAAATAAACAAACCCGTCGCGTCAACCAGCGTACTCATGACGGGGCCTGACACAACACTAGGGTCAATTTTGAGCCAAGTGGCTAATAGCGGCAGCAGCGCACCTAAGCTATTAGACCAAACTACCAAAATGAAAATGGTGAGCGAAACCGTCAAGGCCATATATTGACCACTATCCCATGACAAAGCACGCAAATAAGCGATGACCGCCATGCACAGACCCAATAACAGGCCCGTGCGTAGCTCATGCCAAAAGGTATGCAATCCATCACGTAATGTAATATCTCCGACGGCCAACGCCCGAATAATGGTACTGGTGGTTTGCGAACCCGCATTTCCGCCCGTGCCAATTAACAAAGGTACGAAAAATGACAAGGCAACGGCGGCTTGCAATTGATGCTCAAAGTGACGCAGCACCGTACCCGTCAAACTTTCTGTTACAAATAGTAACAATAACCAGCTAACCCGCGTCCGCGCAATCACAAAAACACTGGTATCCAAATAGGAACGGTCAATCGGCAAGGGTTCTGCGCCACCAAAACGTTGGATGTCCTCCGTGGCCTCCTCTTCTAACACATCCACAATGTCATCAATAGTAATAACACCGAGTAATTTTTTATTCTCATCTACTACGGGCAACGACAATAAATCATAACGTGCCATGAGATAAGCACAATGTTCCTGGTCGCTGCCAACTGGCACGGAAATAATTTCCGTTTCCATAATATCTATTAACCTGGTGTTAGGGTCAGCCACAATTAATTCCCGTAAATTAACGATGCCCGACAAGGTTTGATAACGGTCTATGACAAATAAATAATAAATCAACTCCCGTTTAGGTTTCCATTCTTGAATGGCCTTAATCGCATCGCCCGCCGTCATCCGCCGCCGCAAAGCCAAAAATTCGGAAGTCATCAAACCACCCGCCGAGTCATCGGGGTGTAATAATAACGGACGAATTTCATCGGCATCTTCCATGCCCGCCAATAAAATCTCCGCCTGCTCAGGCGTTACGGTATTTAACACATCCGCCACCTCATCTGGCTCCATTTCGTCCACAATGCGGATAGCATCTTCGGGCGATAAAGCCACCATTAACTCGGCGGCATGGACATCGTCCAATTCCTCCAGAATATCGGCAGAGTCGGCGGGGTCTAACTCTGGCAATAAAGCCACTTGCTCCTCATCATCCAATTCATAAAACAAATCGGCCTGGTCAGGGCTATCAAGGGCTTCAATAATAGAGACCGCCCCCGTTAAATTATTTTGCTCTAACGCGCCCCGTAATTGCACTAAAATATCATCTAAGGTTTTGTCAGTCATGAAAATCACCTCGTTATATAGAATAATAAAACCCGATAGATATTAGACATTATACCGATTAAAAAATCGTTGGCATTTGGTAGGGGCAATGCCTTGTGCTTGCCCCCGTTTTGGGCAGGGACAAGCCCTGCCCCTACCAAAATCATTAAATCGGTATAATGTCTATTATGTTCTCCATTGGGTTTGAACAAATCATTAAGGCCAACAGGCGCGGCACTTTTCAGATTGTAGACTTAGGTGAATAATTTGTCAATGCCTTCCATGCTTGCCTTAAATGGCATGACCGAGTATCTTATCTAGGACTAACATTCAGCTGTTCAAGAGTCCACAATCATTTGTGGACAGTCCGCAAATGATTGCGGACTCCTTACACTTCTCTCCATGCTAACCTGTCACCAAATTACTAACGCCCTAGAATGGGCTAATATTACTTCAGCCTTACCACCCCATGTCTTACAAAGTTGGCCCTGGGGCGAGGTCAAAAGCCGTTGGGACTGGACGGCTGACCATTGGCTGTGGCGTGAGGGCGCGCGCCCCGTTGCCGCCGCCCAAATTTTAGCGCGCCCCATTCCCTATACGCCCTGGTCAATGTTATATATTAGTAAGGGGCCGTTATGGGATTATCGCGACCCCGCGCTCATGGCGACTATTTTGGCGGAATTGGAGCGATATGCCAAACAAAAACGCGCCCTCTTTATTAAAATAGACCCTGACCTGCCGCTGGGATATGGCGAAGAATTAAGCCCTGACATGGCGGGGCAAATCGCCCGTACTTTATTACAACAACGGGGCTGGCAATATTCACCTGAGCAGATTCAGTTTCGTAACACTATCGTTATTAACCTAGAGCCAACTGAGGCCGAATTATTAGCGGCCATGAAAAATAAATGGCGTTATAATATCCGCTTGGCCGAGAAACGGGGCGTAATAATACGACAGGGACAAACGGCTGACCTGGACTCGTTTTATGCCATGTATGCCGAGACGGCTGCCCGCGATAATTTTCTCATTCGCCCTGCGGCCTATTATTACGATGTCTGGCGCACCTTCATGCAAGCCAATCAAGCGGAGTTGTGGCTGGCCGAGGTTGAGGGGCAAGTGATTGCGGGCGTGTTCAGTTTTTATGCGGGAACAACGGCTTGGTATCTTTATGGCGCATCAACGGGACAACACCGCGACCTCATGCCGAACCATTTATTACAATGGACGGCCATGCAACAGGCCAAAGGGCGCGGCTGCACCCGCTATGACATGTGGGGCGCGCCCGATGTATTTAATGAAGCAGACTCCATGTGGGGCGTGTATCGCTTCAAGCAGGGCTTCGGCGGCCAAGTGATTCATGGCCTCGGCGCGTGGGATTATCCCGTTTATCCACGCCTTTATCGCGCCTTCACCCAAACCCTGCCCAAAGTGCGGGGCTGGGTAAGGAAAATTAGGAATTAGAAATTAGAAATTAGAAGTGAGAAATGAGAAGTGAGAAGTAATAAATGACAATTGACAAAGGACAAAGGACAAATAACCAATGACCACTGACATTTTAGCTCTATTTGACCAAGAACGATATAACAATGAAATTCCTAACATGCGGCGTGAAGCAAATTTAGAAATAGTACGTTATATTGACCTCGTTAGCACACGCAGCACCATTACCTACACGAAACTTTCACTTGAACGGGTAGAGGCGGTGATTGAGCAAGAAGTGGCATATTTCGAGGAATTAGACCATGAATTTGAATGGAAAGTTTACTCACAAGATATCCCTAGCGATTTGAAAGTGCATTTGGTGGCGCATGGCTTTGAGGCCGAAGAACCCGCCGAGGCCATTGTGGTGTTAGCGGTGGATAACGCCCCCGCCAAATTATTACAACCCGTCAGCCTTGATATTCGCCGCATCACCTACGCTGACCAACTGGCTGACGTGCGCGAGATTCATGACCATGTGTGGCAAAACGACTCTAGTTGGTTGGTTGACTTTTTGGCTGCGACCTTAGAAAGTAGTCCTAATTACATTAGTATTTATGTCGCTTATAAAGACAATCAACCCGTCAGTTGTGGCTGGACATTTTTCCCCATGCACAGCCAATTTGCAGGGCTATTTGGTGGCTCAACCGTCGCTGCCTATCGCCAAAATGGATATTACACGGCCTTACTTGCGGCGCGGCTGCAAGAGGCACAACAGCGTGGCGTACCCTATCTTACGGTAGATGCTGGCCCCATGAGTTTACCTGTGCTAGAAAAATTGGGGTTTCGGCTACTATGCCACGCCACCGCTTGCAATTGGCACGGTAAATCTGCTGTTGACAAGCCCTAAAATTCATGTTACAGTAAGAACAATGTTGCGCGGCAATTCACATGTAAACTTATATTTGGAGTCCGCAATCCTTTGCGGACAGTCCACAAATAATTGCGGACTCCTACCACAAATACGCCATTTTTGCGTAAATCCTAATAAACTTATATTTGGAGTCCGCAAAGGATTGCGGACTCCTACCACAAATAACGTTATTTTATGTAAGTCTAATAATCTTCAAAAAATCGCCCATGACCACTCAACGCCGTTGGCCCACCTGGCTTCGCCAAACCGTTTCATTTATAGCTATTGTTATCTTCATATTTATGGCCTGGGAAACGGTCAAATTTATCTCAGGTGATATTTGGCGAATTGAAACGCCGTGGGGGCAATTTACCCACACCCCGCCCCTCAAACTCAAAATCGCCTCCGATTTGAACCTGCCCCATTTATGGCACATTTTCGCGGCCTTCACCCGCCCCGCCATTCGCAACGGCCCGCCCCTCATCGCCGTCCTCGCCAGCGCAGCCATGTACACTTTTATTGAAGCCTGCGCGGGCTTCATCATCGGCAGTTTGTTAGGCTTATTTCTCGGCATCATCTTCGCCCATTCCCCCCTGCTTGAGCGCAGCCTCGTGCCGTACGTGGTGGCCTCGCAAACCATTCCCATTATCGCTATTGCGCCCATGGTTGTAGTATGGCTTAATGCGGGTTGGTGGTCAGTGGCGGTCATTGCCGCTTATTTAACCTTCTTCCCCGTCACCATCAACACCCTACGCGGCCTGCGCTCCCCTGACCCCATGACCATTGAATTGATGCACTCTTACGCCGC
>JAIFLK010000023.1 GCA_020049115.1 Chloroflexota bacterium
TTCGTAGGGGCAATGCCTTGTGCTTGCCCTGTTTTGGGCAGGGACAAGCCCTGCCCCTACGAAAATCGTTAAATCGGTATAATGTCTATTATTAAGTCAGGCTCTCAATCTCAGTGAGCGAAAGCCCCGTAACTTCTTGGTCAATTTCTAACTCAATATTAAGCATATCCTTGACAAAGGCTTTGAAGATGATGGGGTCACAAAAGGCTTTTTTGAAGATGACCCCGTAATGTAATGAGGCAACGTGTTTCATGCAAACAACCTCCTTTTATAATTAAACAACATTAAGTGGCGATGGATAGATAACCCATTGTTTCAAATCAACCACTGCTCCCACTTGGGTGAGAAAATCCAGGCCAATGATACCGTCTAACTCAAAACCATAATCCATCGCCCCAATCTCCACCTCAAACTGGTTGATAGCCAAAGTCCCAATCGCTAAACGGTCAATGGCTTTGCTAAACACAAATTCAGTGCCTCCCACTCCTCGAATCCGATGAATCGGGTCAGCTGGCTCTAATTTCACGCCTAACGGTAACAGTTTATCTGCCGAGAAAACAGTTCCTGCTGAACCTGTATCTAGCAATATATTCTTTAATGTTATCTGTTGTTTACCATGCCACAGCGAGGCGGTGACATACGCTAAACCATCTTGCAAAGTTATCTCCATCATGATACCCCGCTACGAATGCCTAGCCATCTTCGCTCCGTAATATCAAGCGTTTCGCGGCTGGTATGCAAAATATATAATTCTCGTTCAGGGGCTTCATGGTGAAGTTGACGGTAACTTTGCATGGCCGTAACCGAATCAACAAAGCTATTAATCACCGCCAATTGTTCTAAAATCCGTTTATTTAGTTCAGTGTGTGCTTTAATGGCCTCAACCAACAGCCATTGTTGGGGATAATAACGGCGAATTTCACTCCAATTCATGGGTTACGCTCCTTTTCTTTGATTAAAAATCTCTCTTAATGTCACCTAATTTTAAGTAGCCCCCATAGAGACAGGACACGCCCCGTCTCTACAACCTAACTCCGCTATTCTCGTACCCGTACCCGCTTTTCATCAACAATCCAAAGTTTTTGGGTTATCGTTTCTGAAGGTAAATTTTCGTCCAACTTGAATTTCATGCAGCGACTCCTAACGGCAAGGGTATCACCGTTTCCCGCGTCAACTCGGCGGCATATTGTTCATCATCTTAACCTCAAGCTACCACCATTGAACTAACCTCTTGGTTCTCTAGCACCAACTGACCCGTTAATGGCTCATATTCATCTTCCAATAACCAGGCTTTAGCTTCGGAATATGACGCGGTTTGCCAAATCACTTGATAAGCTTCGGCAGGGTCAATGATAACATATTGTTGGCTATAATCTCCCAACAACATTAAAATATAGGGCGGTGAGGCGGTCACATCAACCCAAACTTCTAAAAAGTGCCATTTATGGGCTTGGTTTGGTACGGGGTATAACATGGTATTTACCTCCACTGATTTTCATTTCACCATAATATAACGAAATTATTTCACCTGTGTCCGCTAAACGATAACCAATCGGTTGGTCAAATAGATAGCCCCAACGGATATGGCCTCGTATCTGGCCTAAATATTCGCCCTGCTGTTGAATAGTTACTATCACTTTCAGCATAGTAGCCTCATCGGTAAAAAGATGTGCCATCCCTTGGGTGCGGATAAGCCGCTGTGATTCGGGGGTATTGGGTAAATGTTTGGCTACATGGCGAATATCAAGCATTAAATTCTGTAATTCATAACGGTTCATTGTCAATAAATATTACTCCCTTAGTTTCCCTTTTAACACGCTAATGCGACCATAGAGACATGCCCTACCCCGCCCCCCACTTCCGCGCCTCCGTGCCTTCCGAGTCGTGCCACTCTTGCCTACCCCACTACATGCTACAGCGAATAACGAAACCCACGAATACCCCTGCCTTACATTCGTTCCTTTCTCCATTCACTGTAGCACCCTGTCAACACCCTAACTGCCTTAAAAAATGGGAACAAAAAAACAACGGAACCCAAAACTGAAGAGATCAAAGTTAGGGTCAACAAAGTTACGACAAGCGCAGCGGAGGAGGTTATCAGTTTCAAGTTCCCAAGAACCACCACGCATGCATTTGTGATTATTACTTAACAAATCTTCACGTCCATCATCCGTTTTATATGGGTACGGTTTATATTCACTCAAACACCATTCCCTCACATTTCCTGCCATGTCCAGCAAACCCAAATCTGTTGCCCCGCGTGGATAACAGCCTACAGCACTTGTAGCCCCAATGCTATCGTGATAATTGGCATGGTCAGCCGTTGACTCTTCATTGCCCCAGGGGTACTTCCGCCCGTCCGTTCCCCGTGCCGCTTTTTCCCACTCCGCTTCGGTGGGTAGACGTATTTTCATTTTCCCCTCTCCTAACTTAAGAGAGGGGTTAGGGGTGAGGTTATTCGCCCACGCACAAAACGCCATCGCCTCATACCAACTCACTCCTACCACAGGTTGATTTGGTTGATTAAAACGTGGGTCATGCCACTCAGTCGGTTCAGTACGCTTTTGCTTTTCTTTCCACTCCCACCCCGCCTCTGTCCAATAAGCCCGTTGCTGATAGCCCCCATGTTCAATAAAGGACTGAAATTGTAGATTCGTCACCAGATAGCGACTAGCGTAATATTTATATAATGTTACTTCATGAATAGGTTGCTCACGACTAGAAATGTTACTCCCCATAATAAAGTTGCCTGCGGGAATCTCCACCCAATCAAATTGGATCACCCCATGCTCATCTAAACCCACACCGCGACGCGAGTCGCCCAACTCGCCTAATACCCACGCCGCCTGCACCCGTCCATGCGAGGTCAATTCCCCTTGTTCAATCAGTTGAATTAAGGCTTGCCGAGTTTCAGTTAAAAGTAATAATGCCCGTTTATTTGCCTTAATTCTTTCTAAACCAATGAAATTCAATAATTGCCCTATTAATACCACCCGCCACCAATGAGATTCATGACCTGACTTTAAGTTAAGGCTAGTTCCCCCACACAATAAATCTGCTAAATTCTCAATCAAATCACGACTTAATTTCGTGCTTGACTCGTTATTGTAAAGTAAATCGCCTACTGCTAAAAATAGCACTTCCCGCCAAGCATCCCCCTGTTCAGCTAAAAGAATAGCCTCAAGTCCCCACTCTTCTAAACTAGTCAGATAGCGTGCCGCCAAAAATTCCTGAAACTTACGATGCGGAAAGGTATAGGTATCATTGCCCCGACTGACCAACACATGGGCGCGAGTTTCAGTATATTCCATAAAATGGGCGATTTTCAACTCATCAGGCCGCCCCCCCGCCAATGAGGGAAAACTCCCCTTCACCACCGCCCGTACCTCCTCATGCGTCAAATCCGCCACCGCAGGCAAATCTAAAGATTTGGACTCCTCCGCCACTACGGAGTCCAAATCTTTAGATTTGAGTCCCGCATTTTGCTTCGTATGCGCCCGCCACGCTAACTCCTGCAAAATCGTCATAATCTGCTCAGTCGTAATACCCAACTTTGCCAACGACAATAACTCCCCTGTCTGCCCACTTTTCTCTTTATGTTGTTGCCAGCGCACCACCATGCTCTCAATGCAGCGTTTATACAGTTTGGCCTCCTCTTTGGGCAATGTGCCATCATAACTATGCACCAACACCATAATGGTCAATAACATAGGATTTTCAGCCAACGTTAACAACTGCTTATCTTTCGTCAACTTAATCAAATGGCGACTATCCGCTTGCGCTTGAGGCAACGTTCTTTCGCCCACCTTCACCAATTCATCATACCAATGCGTAATAAACGCCGCAATTTGGTCAGGCTTAAATGGGCTTAAGGTGATAATCCGACTCACTTGAGCCCCCCGCGCCGTTTCCGCCTCGAATGCCAAAACGCGGCAGGTGGTTACCCAGGGGCATAAAGGAAACAGTCCCTGCATTAAACCAATCGCTTGCCACAACCAAGCCCGTTTGCCCCGTTCCACCTCATCTACACCGTCAAACAATAACAACACTTGCCCCTTGAGCAACAGCCGCTTAATCGGCTCAATCGCCTCTGCTAACTCCGCCGCCTTAAGGGTTTGCTGCATAAACTCCCATAACGTTTCTTTCGTGGGCGGTTGCTGTAACATGGGCGCGACATCTCGCAAAATAAAGAACAGGGGCAAATAATCCCCATGCGGCCAGGCGACCTCAACGGAATTTGAAAATTCGGACTCTCGCTTATATTTCCACTTGAGCAACTTTAACGCCTCACGCTCAGGGTTAAGCCAAGCCTCCGCCAAACAAGTTGCTATAAAACGCAATAAAGTTGATTTACCCCCACCAGGCTGCCCTAGAATCACCAAACGAGGCGAATCAATCATATGAGCTAAGGCAGCATTAGTGGTTAAATATGTATCCTTCATTTGTTGCGACTTATTGCAATCCAAATTAACATAGACCGCCTGCAAGCGCAACGGCTCTCGTTGCCGTTCATCGGGTGCTAGGGCGTTCAGGGGTAAGCTGCTGCATTGTTGCAAAATGTAATTTTTTAAATAATCCTGCAACGGGGCGCGGTCATCAGGCGCGAGGGTGTTAAAAATGAAGGTATTTCCCTTAACTTCACTGTTAATAAATTGCCCCTGAATTTTATCAGCGTTATTGGTGATGGTCATGGCGCGCGACAGGAGTGCAATAGGCTGTAGCCCGTTGCACTCCTGTAATATCCCCTAACTAAAGTTAAACGTATTTCCTTCAACCTTACTCTTAATGAATTGCCCCTGAATTTTCTCTGCGTTATTAATAACCTGAATGGTTGAGCTAACGCTTATCGGCTGTGGCTCTAACCACGCCAAAATTTCCTCGCGCCGCGTCTCCGCCGTCAAACAGGCATACAATTCGGGGCGTTTATCATAACAGTAGATGACTAATTCATTTTTTGACCAATTTTGAAATAGATTTGACATGAGATGACTCCTAATTCGAATTACCAAAAATTATAAATTTATCGCTTTGATATGCCATAACCTGACTATCTACCGTAATAAAAACGAGGTCATGGGCTAAGGCTTGGCAAATGAGCATACGGTCAAAGGGGTCACGATGTAAGGATGGTAAATGCGGCAATTGTAATACACTGACCTCATCAAGCACCAATAGCTCAATTTGATGTTGCACTCGCTGAATAGGTATAAATAATTCAGGTGCTTGAGGCAGGGGGAGCTTACCGAGTTGGTATTTTACCACGATTTCCCAATAAGAAACCACACTTAGATAAACTGCATTATCCAAGTTTAAAATAGCGTCTCGCATCTCTAATGGCAAATGCTCATCGCCACTAATCAGCCACAAAAAAATATGGGTATCTAACAGCAGTTTCATGCGCCCTCAAACTCCCGTAAAATTTCGTCAGGCAAAGGCGCATCAAAATCCGCAGGCACCACCAATTGCCCCTGACATAACCCAAAAGGGCGTTGGGATACACTTTGAATAGCTTCCATATTACGCTCTTGAGAGGCTAAAAATAGAATAAAATTTAACACTTCAGGCCAACGGTTAAAGGGAATACGTTGCAAAGCCACTAAAATATCATTCCATGTAGCCATAATTTGCCCCATATTTCGTTTATCAAGATAATCCTTAAATGTCACCATGTTACAACTACCCATTCTATGGAGTCCAAATCTTTAGATTTGTTAAAATCAAATCTAAAGATTTGGACTCCGTTGACTAGCTGAACGCTGACTAGCTGACTAGCTGACTGACTGTCGTTAATGCACTCTTCACACAATCGGGGATACCAATGCCACGGAAGGCACTGCCCGTCAGATACAGGCCAGGGATTTCCGCCGTCAGTGATTCAATCAGAGCCACGCGGTCAAGATGGCCTACATCATATTGCGGCGTGCCTGGCGACCAACGATAGATGCGGCTTAAGATAGGTTGCGCCGAAATGCCCATCGTGGCAAAAAGTTCCATGCGCGCCAACGTGATGAGGGAAACGTCAGATAAATTAACCAATTTTTCCTGCCCCTCACCGCCGACAAATAGCCGTAATAAAGCATGATTTTCGTCTGCCCGATGGTTAAATTTGGTAGATGACCAGGTGCAGGCCGAAATTTGCCGTTGCTCTGATTTGGGAATGAGGAAGCCAAAGCCGTCTAATTCATGCCCAATGTCGGCGCGGCGATAACCTAGCGAAACGGTGGCTGTCGGGACATAACGAATGCGGCGGAGTTCAGTGGCTACGGCAGCCGCGAAGGGGCTAATCAACGGCGCGGTGTCGTAGGCGGGCAAGGCCAACA
>JAIFLK010000384.1 GCA_020049115.1 Chloroflexota bacterium
AGCAGTAATTACAAGATCCCTAGAGATTTCAAAGATGCTGCTGATGCCAAGGCAAAAATGAGGGCATGGGTTGGAAATAATCCTAAATTTTACCCTCATGCTGCCCAATACGATTTTGAAGCATGGCTGTTGCCCTATTGGTCAACTATCCAAAAATTAGTTGGTCAAAAACAATCTGCACCCCCAGGACAACCCGAACAAGTTAACCACACCAAACCGCCATCAAAGCGCATTATGGAGTTTTTTGAGACAAGTAAACGGGGAGTTAGTTACAATAAGATAATTCACTCCAAACATATCCTAGAGAAGAATGATTTGCTGATTTCTGCCAATGCCTGTCCTGAATTGAAAGCTTTTCTCAATACAATTCTTTCGCTTTGTGGCGGGGAGATTATCGCATAAACATCGGCTTACAAGCGTAAACCATCGTTTACACGAGTAAACAAAATAGGCCAACCCATTCTTGGATTGGCCTATTTTGTTATGGAGTCCAAATCTTTAGATTTGACTGTCAAATCTAAATCTTTAGATTTGACTGTCAAATCTAAAGATTTGGACTCCGTTAATACAACATTTCTAATAATGATTTAGATTGGGGTTCTTCTTGCTCTTCTTGCGTGACTTCTGCTTGAATCAGTTTGACATAGGGGCTATCTTTCTGGCGAAACATGCGGTCATGGGTGCCACGCTGAACTACCTTGCCCTGGTCTAACACGATAATTTCGTCACAATCACGAATGGTGCTGAGGCGGTGCGCGACGATTAAACAGGTGCAGCCGCGCCGCCGTAGGTGATGGTCAATGGTTTGCTCCGTTAAGGCATCTAACGCGCTGGTGGCTTCATCTAATATCAAAATGGAGGGATTGGTCACCAGGGCGCGGGCAATTTCCATGCGCTGACGCTGCCCGCCGCTAAAATTACGCCCACCTTCCTGCATCGGCCCATCATAACCCTCCGCCCGCGCCGAGATAACTTCATGAATATCGGCATCTTTACTGGCCTGAACCATATTCATTTCAGGAATAAACGTGTCCCACATGGTCAAATTATCCCGAATTGTCCCTGCAAATAAAAAGACCTCTTGGTCAACGACAGCTAACGAATTATTTAGAATTTGGCGAGGAATGTCGGGGCGGGCTTTGCCATCAAATAAAATTTCACCCGACCAGGGTTCATAAAGACCCGCAACCAACCGCGCCACCGTTGATTTGCCACTGCCTGAGCCACCGACCAACGCCACGCGCTGCCCAGGTTTAATGGTCAAACTGAGATTTTCAATCAAGGGCGGCATGAGACGGTTATAGCCAAATGTAACTTTGTCTAACTCTACTTGCCCAATGAGCTTATGCGCGAGTAAATTGTCATGGTCATCATGGTCTAATTCTATAAGGGTTTTAGGCAGAAAGGGCTTATCCATTTGGTAGCGCAAAACATCATCTAGGCGATTCAAATCGGCCTCAACTTCCTGTAATACGCCGCCCAAATCAACCAATTTATTGAAAGGAGCAACAAAGTTCATCATTAAACTTTGAAAGGCAATCAACATGCCCATAGTGAGTGTGCCTTGAATAACCTGTAATGCGCCAATGCTTAAAATAAGGGTGGTATTCAGAGCCGTAAGCAAGGGCGGCACTGTTACTAATAATTCCGTATAAACCGCCAACTCTTGTTGGGAGTTCACGACTTTGGCTTGATAGCCCGCCCAACGTGCGAAAAAATCTGACTCCGTGCCAGAGGCTTTCAGGTTTTCAATATTTTGCAGCCCACCCATAGCCGTGCCAATCAATTTACCACTTTCCTGTAATAATTTACGATTAATATCTATTCGTCGGCTAGAAACTAAATGTAAGGCCAATAAATTCAACGCCACCACCACAATCCCTACAACAGTTAATAAAACGCTATATTGTAACATGAGGCCAATATAGAAAATAACCGTCATAATGCTGATGATGGTGGTGGCGAGTTCACCTGAAAGCAGGGTGGCGATTTTATTGTTAATCGCCACGCGCGAACCAATATCGCCCGCGTAACGTTGGGTAAAAAATTCAATCGGCAAGCGCAGAATATGCCAGAAAAATTTACTAGAGGTGGTCAAGGCTAATTTGGTTTCGAGACGCAAAAGGTAAAATTCACGCAGCCAGGTGAGCAAAATATTAAGCAATAAAGTGATGACCATGCCACCCGCTAACGGGATAAGCCAATTGTCATTGCCTTGCACCAAAATAACATCCACAAAAATACGAATGAACGCGGGAACAATTAAACCAGGAATGACTAAGGCCAACCCCGCCAAAATAATATAAACTAACGCCACCTCTGAGCCAGGTAATCGCCGTTGTAAGGCTTTGAAAATAGTCGGTTTTTCGCCGCCGGGCTTAAAATCCGAGCCAGGCGAAAACTCTAACACCACCCCCGTGAAGGATTGGTCAAACTCCTCGGCGGAGACGGTGCGCGGCCCCACCGCGGGGTCATTGAGATAGACGCGGCCATCTTTGCTAAAACCTTCAACCACTAAAAAATGGTTAAAGTTCCAAAAAACAATCATGGGCAACTTCATGGCACGTAAATCGGCTGGTTCTTTGCGGTAGCCCTTCGCCTCTAGGCCATAGCTGCGCGCCGCTTTAACCACATTACTGGCTTTAGCCCCATCCCGTGACACGCCACAAAGGACGCGTAGCTCCTCTAACGGCACATTGCGTTCGTAATAACCGAGAATAATGGCTAATGAGGCCGCGCCACATTCAACGGCTTCCATTTGTAAGACGGTGGGGGTTTTGATGCGTGAGGTTTTAGAGGTCTGTTCAGCCATGTGTGGTTAAAAAATATTTTCAAGCCATTATAAGGTTTTAAACCTTATAATGGCTGACGATTATACTCCGTTTCATTCGAGACTTACACTTTTTCATGTCATTCTGAACGGAACGAAGTGGAGTGAAGAATCCCTCAAGACTCTGCCAACCCAAGCGGTTTTCGGTGCCGATAAGCATACTTTTTGGCTAAGGTTGCAGGGATTCTTCGCTTCGCTCAGAATGACATGGCTATAAAAGTGTAGTTTTCATTTAAAACGCAGTATAGCTTTATTTTCGCGCCTTCGCGTTACTTTCGCCTTTATTCGCGTTACGGAATAATGAGGTTAATCGGATTTTGGTGTCGCAAAACAATTTCTACAGTGCAAGGTGTACCATTACCAATCGTTATGTCTGGGCCGCGAGATGACCATTTATAACCACTGGGTGTTTCAGGGTCAGAGGTTAGTTTGATGCGAATTTCCACAGGGGCTTCAATATCATTAAATTTATCTACAAATTGACTACTTCCTAACGTGCGTAACATGCCTTCGCGCGTGGAGGGAAATTCATTCACATTCACCACTTCGCCCAAAATAAAGCCATATTCCTCTTGCCGCACTGTTGAGGGAGAAACACGGGCCGCCATGCCCGCGGTAATTTGTTTGGCCTCAGATGCAGGTAAATAAACCGTTACCAGCAGGTCATTTTTGGCCGCGCCCAGCAGGGTCAGGCTAAACAAAGAGTCACCCATTGCCACCACGTCCCCCTCACCCGATTGGATTTCAGAGACCGCACCATTAAAGGGGCTGGTTACTTGTAAATTATCTGGCCCTATCAAGGCAATCACTTGATTGGCCGTAATGGCTTGCTGTTCTTTAACCAACAACTGGCGGATTTGCCCCATGTAAGGTGAACGGACACTTCGTAATGAGTCTGTTTTGAGCATTAAGCCATTGCCCTGTAACGACACCGAAATATTACCCACGAACCCCCAAACCACTATCACTGCCAAAACAGCCACCAGCCCTACCAGAGCCAACCAGCCTTTAGGAGTTGTAACTTGCATCAATTGGTCTAGCTGTTCAGGCGAGGAGAGTCGTTCTAGTGCCACTTTACGGAAAAGTTGTTTTTGTTGCATGAGGCATTTCTCTTAGCCATGATAAGGTTTTAAACCTTATCATGGCTGAATTTAAGTCAGTTAGGCACATGATTGTACTGCCTTAAAACCAGATACGCAATTTAGCAAATAAAATAAAAGACCTCACATGTCTCGAAGACCTGTGAGGTCAGGGGCTATGCAAATCGCAACTCCCCGTCACGATAATCCACCTCAATGGTACTGCCCTCAGCAAAACGGCCTGAGAGTAGAGCCAACGCCAACGGATTTTGTAAATATTGCTGAATGGCGCGCTTGAGTGGCCGCGCCCCAAAGGTGGGGTCAAAACCCACATCCACCAAATAATCTTTGGTCGCCTCCGTCAAGTGCAGCGTCAATTTACGCTCCTTTAACACCCGATACAAACTCGCCAATTGAATCTCAATAATTTGCAATAAATCTACCCGATTCAGCGCATGGAACATAATAATATCATCCACTCGATTGAGAAACTCAGGCCGAAACTTTTGCCGCAACGCCTCCATAACTCGCGCCTCCGCCGCCTCGCTACCCAGTTCCATAATGTACTGACTGCCGATATTACTCGTCATAATGACCACCGCATTTTTGAAATTAACCGTACGCCCCTGCCCATCGGTCAGCCGCCCATCATCCAGCAGTTGTAATAAAGTGTTAAACACTTCGGGGTGCGCCTTCTCTATTTCATCAAATAACACCACACTATAAGGCCGCCGCCGCACCGCCTCCGTCAACTGCCCGCCCTCATCATAACCCACATAACCAGGAGGTGCGCCTAACAAACGGCTCACGGTATGCCGTTCCTGATATTCGCTCATGTCAATCCGCACCATGTTATTATCGTCATCAAACAGAAACTCGGCCAATGCCCGCGCCAACTCCGTTTTACCCACGCCCGTTGGCCCTAAAAAGATGAAACTCCCAATCGGACGATTCGGGTCTTGCAAGCCCGCCCGACTGCGCCGCACCGCGTTCGCCACCGCACGAATGGCCTCATCTTGCCCGACCACCCGTTGATGCAGCCGTTCCTCCATCTTAATGAGTTTCTCCACCTCGCCCTCTAACAACTTACTCACGGGAATCCCCGTCCAGCGCGCCACAATTTGGGCGATATTCTCGGAGGTGACTTCCTCTTGCAACAACGACCCTTTGGCCTGCAAATCGCTCAATTGGGCTTCATGGGCTTGCAATTGCCCCTCCAAATCGCGCAACTCACCGTAACGCAAGCGCGCCACCAACTCATACTCGGCCTTGCGCTCGGCCTGCTCAATTTTCAGCCGCGTCTGCTCAATCTGCTCTTTCACCTCTTGCATGGCCTGAATCAGCCGCTTTTCATTTTGCCATTGCGCCGTCAGGGCATTACTTTGTTCCTTAATATTACCAAGTTCCGCCTCTAAATTTGCCAACCGTTCCCGACTGGCTTTATCTTTCTCTTTCTTAAGGGCTTCCCGTTCAATCTCAAGTTGCATAATCTGACGGTCAACCGCGTCCAACTCCGTAGGCTTACTATCTATTTCAGTCCGCAACCGTGCCGCCGCCTCATCAATCAAATCAATCGCTTTGTCAGGCAAAAAACGGTCAGAAATATAACGGTCACTTAACACCGCCGCCGAAATGACCGCCCCATCTTGAATCCGCACGCCATGATGCACTTCGTAGCGTTCCTTAAGACCACGCAAAATACTAATCGTATCCTCCACCGTCGGCTGCTCTACCACAACGGGCTGGAAACGCCGTTCCAATGCGGCATCTTTTTCCACATATTTGCGATATTCATTCAAGGTAGTCGCCCCAATAGTGTGCAATTCGCCCCGCGCCAACATGGGTTTCAACATATTGCCCGCGTCCATCGCGCCCTCCGCCGCGCCCGCGCCCACCACCGTATGCAACTCATCAATGAACAAAATCACCCGCCCTTCACTGCTCGTCACTTCCTGTAATACCGCTTTGAGTCGTTCCTCAAACTCGCCCCGATATTTCGCCCCCGCAATCAACGACCCCATATCTAGGGCGACAATCTGCTTATTTTTCAACCCTTCTGGCACATCACCCCTAACGATTCGTTGCGCCAAGCCTTCAGCAATCGCCGTTTTGCCCACGCCAGGCTCACCAATTAATACAGGGTTATTTTTCGTTCTACGGCTTAACACTTGAATCACCCGCCGAATCTCATCATCACGCCCAATCACGGGGTCAAGTTTACCTTTGCGCGCCAACTCCGTCAGGTCGCGCCCATATTTTAGCAAGGCTTCGTAAGTCGTTTCAGGATTTTGAGTCGTCACCCGTTGATTGCCCCGAATTTTCGATAGAGCCTGTAAGATAGTATCGGAAGTCAAACCTTGACTCTGTAATAATTTCGCGACGGGGCTACTGGTTTGACTCAAGGCCAGTAATAAATGCTCCGTTGAAACATATTCATCCTTCATTTTCGCGGCGCGTTCTTCCGCCTCTTTAATCACATTGCTTAATGCACGAGCAAACGCAGGCTGATTACCGCCATACACCTTCGCGCCCCGTTTCAACTCACCACTGACCGTTTGTATCAACGTCTCAGGATTGACCGATAATTGGCGCGCAATTTGCGGCACCACGCCGCCATCTTGTTGTAATAATGCTAACAATAAATGGCTCGGTTGAATTTCACTATGGTTATAATCCTCTGCCAGCCGTTGGGCCGCAAGGACTGATTCTTGTGCTTTTTCCGTAAATTTATTTAAGTTCATCATGGCCTCCGTATAAATACGAGATTTTTGAACTTACGCAAAAGCCAAGTCTACCCCCCTTAATCCCCCCGACATCGGGGGGAGATTTTGCTCCCTCTCCTACGTAGGAGAGGGCTGGGGTGAGTAGGAGAGGGCTGGGGTGAGGTGTTTGCGTAAGTCATAATTTTATTTACAAACCAGATTAGCATAGTCATGTTAGATTTACGCTAGATATAGATGTCCTAAATGAGTCATGGACGGTAGTTTTAGCCCTTATAACGCTTCAAGCGTTATAAGGGCTGAACTCATTTAGGAACACTATAGTTGTTATTTGTCCCTCATCAGTAGTCAATTGCAAATAACAACGGACAAATGACCAATTACAGTTTGCCTAACGACTCGCTTTGCCGTAATATTGACACCTCAAAAATAATAAGGAGTAGGAAATAAGGAGTAAGAAACTACTCCCTACTCCCTACTCCTTACTCCTTCCATGAACCAAAAAATTTCACACTGTTCTTTTTGTGGACAACCTTTTGCCGCAGACCAGGCCTGGCCGCGTACCTGTGCGGCCTGTCATAACATTACATTTTTGAACCCAACCCCAGTGGCGGTCATGCTCGTGCCAGTGGATAACGGGTTATTACTCATTCGGCGGGGCATTGAACCCAATAAAGGTAAATTGGCCTTGCCAGGCGGCTTTGTAGATTTGGGCGAGAGTTGGCAAGCGGCAGGGGCGCGGGAGGTTTTGGAAGAGACGGGCATCCAAATTGCCCCTAGCCTCATCCACATATTCGCGGTTCATAGCACGCCCAACAACGCCTCCATCCTCATTTTTGGCCTGGCCGCGCCTATGTTGGCCGCGTCATTACCACCATTTACCGTAACCAATGAAACCACTGAACGGGTCATCATCACCGCGCCAACCGAGTTGGCTTTCCCCCTGCATACGCAGGTCATGCGGGAGTTTTTTGCTCAACACTCGGTTACGTTATAAACTAAAAGTAGTGGGTTCAAAATTTTGAACCCCTACTACAGTTTATAAATATTTTTATTGATTAAATAAGACGGGTCTGTTGTAAAAGGGTGGGGGTAAGGCTAGACAATAGATTATCTGCGGGGGAAAAATTGGTAATGAGAACCTCTTCATTTAGGGTTCGCTCTTTACCTGATTTTTTAACATTCATGCCCGAATACCAAGTGACAGGCGTAATGTTAAACGAATCGTACATCTGATGAATTTCAGGGAGATTGTATGAGGAGAGAATCCAATGGCATTTGGCTTGTCGCAAACGTAAGGCCAGAGTTTCATGGTCAGCCCAACTTCGCATATTATGCGTATAGTTGCAGCCATTATTGGGGTAAGGCGGGTCAATATACATTACTACTCCTGGGCGGTCATAACGGTCAAAACAAACTTGCCAATCAAGATTTTCAATAATAACGGTACTGAGTCGTTTATGAATCGGGGCCAGCCTTTCGCGTAAGGTTTTTAACGCGCCAATGAGCCGATTGCCATGCCCACCATCTTTCACGCTCGTTTGAAAACGGGGATAATCCAACTCGCCGCCCCACCCTGCCATGATAAGATAATAAAAGCGGTGGGCGCGTTGGATGTGAGTGAGTTGCGTTGGCTCTAGGTCTGCCAAACGGTCAAACTCAGCGCGTGAAACCAATTCCCATTCAAAAGAAGCAATTAATTCTTCGGGGTTTTCGCGCACAACTCGGAAAAAATTAATCAGGTCTTGGTCAAGGTCATTCAAAATTTCAACGTCACTTGGTGGCTTGGTGAATAAGACCCACGCCGCCCCTGCAAATAACTCCACATAACAACTATGTGACGGTAATAGTTCAACAATTTGCTTACGCAAGCGAGATTTACCCCCAACCCAACGAATGGGGCTATTTAATATTTTGTAATCAGTAGTTATAGACAATGTTTACTCCCTAAATCCTTACCTATGGGAAAGGATTTTACCCATTTATTGAGTTAATGTCAAATTTGTACATAGAGCATGCAACGATTTGGTGAAAAATTACGTTTCTTGAGAAAACAACATCAAATGACCTTGCAAGAAGTTGCGACAGCGTTAAATATAACCTCTGATGGTTTTATTAGCAATTTGGAAGCAGGTAGAAAAAAACCTTCCCTTGAGGTGGTGATTAAACTGGCGCGCCTATTTCAAGTCTCACTTGATAATTTATTGTTAGATGAATTGGAGTTGAACGAAAAATAATCCATGTCATTACTGCCCATGATAACCACTCGCTATGTAGAAAAATTACGTCTTGCTTTAAGTACCTATCAAGATGGAACAGGTCAATTAATGGAACAAGATAAATCTCTGCCTGGTTGGCGGGATTTTGAACGCTCAGTCGCGTTGGCTTTTGATGGCCTAACGAGTGAAAGTAAAGCGATTTTTGATGTGTTAGTGCCACTTGATACTAGCCATCAGTATTACGGTATTTCATGTAAGATGAGACGTACTTTGAACGATACCTTAAGGACGGGTCGCGTGACTTTAGAACTCTCCAATTCGTCAGGCAAGTTTTGGGACGAATTGAAAAAACATAACCTTTCAGAAGAAAACTATGCTCTTTATCCGCAAATCGCGGGTAAATTACTCCTTAACTTGGTTGAAAGTTGGCATGAACATGAACTGACCATTGATTTAGCCCGTAGCTTTTATTTACTTTTGCAATGGGATAATAAACTTAGTCGCTATCAACTCTATCAGTTTTCACTCAAACTACCAAATCCTGAAACCCTCAATTGGCAAGTTTTAGGGCGTAGGTTGATTGGTTACGATGAGCAAGGTAAACTCTTTGAATGGTACGGTTTTTCAGGTGGACAACTCAAATATTATCCCCTGGTCACGCAAGCTACATGGACTTCCGAAATTTTTCATTTAGAACCTTTACCACCCAATGATTTAGGCTATGGACTACAGCGCAAAATCATGGATTATTTTCCCGAATTATGGCAAAAAACAAACACAAGGATTTAACATTGACACCTCCAAACGTCATCACCCTCATTGAAGAAACCGCCCAAAAAGGGCTACCCAAATTGACCCTGACTCAGTTGGGGTTGACGAAATTGCCCCCAGAAATTGGGCAGTTGACGCAGTTGAAACATTTATATCTCTATCAAAATAATCTGACTCATTTGCCATCTGAAATTGGGCAATTGGTTAGTTTGACCCAATTGGCAGTCAATAATAACCGCTTGCAAAAATTGCCCGCCGAAATTGGACAGTTAGCCAATTTAGAACGACTCTATTTATTCAAAAATGAGTTGACCCGTTTACCCGTTGAGATAGGTCAATTGAGAAAGCTAAATTACTTAACCTTACTCAATAATCGTCTCACCATGTTGCCACCTGAGATTGGACAATTACAGCAACTAACAAAACTCCATTTGGGCGGGAATCAATTAACTCAACTGCCCGTTGAAATCGCCCAATTAAGCAACCTAACGGAGTTGTGGCTCAGTGGCAATCGGCTGACCACGTTGCCTGATGAAATTAGTAATTTAACTCAATTAACCTATCTGGATATTTCAGGCAACCACATCCACCGTTTGCCGCATCATATTCGCGAATTGCCTGGCTTGAAAATTGATGGCTGGGAAGATGATTAAGAAATAAAAAGAGCGTCCCATAAACAGGACGCTCTTTTTATTTAGCTACTGCTTCATCATTGTTATCTTACTTCGCGGCGCGGGTAATCACTGAACGGGCAAGGCTTTGCGTGCCAGTGTGGGTGTAATAATTGGTACTTAAATCCAAAAATGCCCCTAAATAATCGAGCTTATCATCACTAAAATCAATGTATTTTTGTAAGCTAGAAGTCACATTTTGCGGTGTGAGGTTATGGGAAGTGCGGAATTTATCTAACCAACCCTGTGCCGCAGAGAAGCTATCTGTAATAAAGGCAAATTTGCTGACATTATCGCCACCAGGAATCGCCTCACTCAATTGCCCAAAAACAGGGTTATTGCTCACGCCTGAAGCCCCGGTACTCTTCACCAGGTCTAACCCTTTCTGGGCAAAGTTAGGGCCGAGGGGAATCAAGCCGTCCACACAAACCAGCGCGGCCATTCGCATGAGGTTTTCGCGGCTATAGCTCCCGAGATTACCCGTAAACTCTTTAATCCCGTCACGGTCGCGGGGCAGGCCATGAATTTGGCAGAAAGCCACCAACTCCACCACCAATTTGATAGAAAGGTCAACGGCTTGGGCGGTGTCGGGCTTCGGGGTGAGGCGATTGAGGAAGGATAAAAAGCCAATTTTCTCGCCCACTTTGCTGGCGAGGGCGGCCGCGCCTAACGCAGAATCGGCCTTATCCACCAGTTGATAATACCACATGGCACGTTGATAGCCACTGCTAGGGTCGTTATAAATGGTCAGGGCGCGTTGGCGAATCTCCTCCACCACTTGCGGGTCACTCTCGCCCGTAATTTTTCGCACGGCATTATCAAACCCCGTAATATTTTCCCACTGCCCAGGCACCGCAAAATCAAGCCCCTTGAGCATGTAGGTGGTCACATTGGTTTGGGGTAATTTATCCATCAAACTAACAATTGAACTCATAATCGTATCTCCTTTAGATACACTTAGTAATGTTATGATTGAAATAGAGTCAGTCGGCGTAACTTGACCAAAGTTAGTATAGGTTTGTTGGGTTAAATAGGGATTAAGAAAACTGTTATTGTCGGGAAAGACGACGCTAATGACATGGCTATTTAATTCCTATTCCTTAGGCAATATTTCCTTGCCGTATTAAGTAACCGAAAGCCCCACAGGGCGCTAATGACATGGCTATTTAATTCCTATTCCTTAGGCAATATTTCCTTGCCGTATTAAGTAACCGAAAGCCCCACAGGGTAACTTACCCTGTGGGGCGTTTTATTGTTTAGCGTAATTTACAACCAGCTTGCTATTTCTTAAACACAACAGGTAAGTAAATTACATTTACTTTAGGCGTACTATCCACAATGGTCAACACAGCCGCGTGAGGCGTACCGAGTTTGATATGGGTAGCATTGCTCAAAGCCAGATTAATGGTTTCATCAATCTCTTTGAGTTTATCATTAAGAATAGTGACCTTAAAGGTTTGTGTAAGGCTGCCATGCGCAAAAGTGACTGTGCCTGTAACGGGCATGTAATCACTGCCGATGGTCGCGGTGCCAGTGATGGCGGCATAATTAACCGTAACGGTTTGGGTTAAAGCCGTACTAAGAGTTACGGTCACAGTCGCTGAACCGACACTTTCATTGACTTGGTACTCCGTTGCGCTAAATTGCACGGTAGGAATGTCTAATGGGACTAATTTCAAATCTAGGTCGGTGACTGCTGAAGGAACACCCACCACAGGGCTAACTAAACTTTCGTAACCATCGGCTTCTACCGTAATATACCAACAGCCTGCGGCCACGTCCCACGCATAATGACCGCGATTATCCGTTATTAACGGGTTCGCGGCGGGGTCAATTTCACCTGAATTTGGGTCAGCCAACTGCCCTAATTGGACAGGCGCAGCTTGAGTCCACGGTTCGCCAGGGGCTTTGGAAAGATTAGATTGGCAGGTCTTTTCGGCCTCATCACTTGGCCCCAATTTGGCGCGCCACTCTGGAACTTTATAAAGCAAAACAACTGCCCCAACGACTGGTTCACCCGTCTTAATATTCGTAACATAGCCACTGGGGTCATAGAGTTGAATCTTACCCACTGTTTCAGTTTGGGCTTGACCGCCACATGTCCATGTTACTTTGAGATTACCACTCTTCACTTCTGCTTGCGGAATGGTAGCTGAATATTGGTCGCTGCCTGTTTCATGACTCATAGCGTAAGAAGTTGAATCAAGCCATAACTTTACTTCACTCGGCTGGCTATTGTCCGTACAGGTGACAGCCTTCGTAATGGTAATATCAGCCTTTTGGCTATTAATTTGATTAAAGGTCACCTGACCCGTTTGAGGGTCAACAGCCACATACCCATTCTCTGAAGTGACCTCAGCCAACGGCGGCGGCGGACTCGCGAGTTGAGCGTCTACGTAAGAGGTCTCGCCCAAAACTACGGGGACGGCCTTCGCGTCATCTTGTTTCAAAGCATTACTATGATATTCGCTAATATGTTGGTAACTCCAATCGTTAAATTGGACGACATAATTACCATTCTTTAAGCGACCGACATCATACCGCCCTTCAGCATCGGTTGAAGCCCAACCGCCCCATTCCCACCACCAGCCTGACCACCAACCAGAGGTACGGCGTTGGACATAAATGCTAATATTGGGTAATGGGTTGCCCGATTCATCTGTTACCACCCCCGCGATGTGTCCACCGTCAGACAAGGTAATATTAACATCAGACACGGTACTCATGTCAGCAACCGTCACATCGGTTGCATTATCAAGAGTTTCACTGTTGGGATAGAAGATTGAGAAATATTGACGATAACCGTCATCAGAGAAACTCAATCGATATGTTCCCCCCGTTAATGAGCTAAGGTCATAACGCCCATCCGCATCGGTGTGAACGGAATTAACCCAATTCCACCAACCCCACCAGAAATAGTAGTTAACATATTGGTAAGCCACCACCGAAACATATGGCACGGGATTACCATTACGGTCAGTGACTCGCCCTTTGATGTGGCTACCGTCACGTAACGTCATGTTAGCAGTAACATCACTGCCTGCTGGCACTGCCAAATCAGTGGCTTTTTCAATCTCACTCTGCTGCGGGTAATATTGCGTTTGATAACGGCGCGGCCACGAGCTATAATCGTAGAAACCTAAACGATATGTACCGTTAAGGTTATTTAACTCATAGTTACCGTCTCCATTAACATAAACTGAACTCGCCCACTCCCAATAACGCCATTCTTTGTTATATTTGTGGGCGACCACATATAAATTTGTTACAGGATTGCCATTTGAGTCAACCACTTTACCCTTCACATGCCCTCCTGTTAACATCACCGCATTGATGTCAGTCAGCGTTTCCCCTGAATTAACGACCACATTAGCCGACTCTTCAAGGGTGGTATTGTTAGGATAATATAACGGAGGGTATCGTCCAGGCCAATATTGCCAATCAAAGAAGCCCACGCGATAAGTTCCGCCTAGCCCTTCAATTTGATATTGTCCGTTACCATCGGTTTGAGCATACCCCGCCCATTGCCAATAGATACCATTATGTTGCATAACTTGAACATAAACGCCTGTCAGAGGATTACCTGCTTGGTTCGTGACTTTACCCGTTATCCGCCCTGGTTCACCCATTGAAACATCAATGCCCGTTGTGGTTTGCCCCGCCATCACCTGAACAGGCGTGGCTTGCTGGGCATCGGCGGTATTTTGGTAATATTTCGCAGGATATTGACGATTAGGCCAACGCCAATCTTGGACACTCACTTGATAGATACCTTCATTAAGGCCACTTACTTGATAGCTACCGTCACTATCGGTCTGCGCCCAACCGCCCCAACTCCCGCCATAAATGGCACTCGTTAGCGTTGAGCTATAACGCATAACCTGAACTGAAATGCCACTCAAGGGTTGACCTGTTGGGTCTTTAACCACCCCCGTAATACGACCAGGTGATTGGAAATTCCCGTTAATCGTTAACTTGGCACTAGAGGTCAGGTTAATATCGGTGGCACTATCCAAATCACTCGCATTTTGATAATACATTGCGGGATATTGCGAAGGCCAATGTTGCCAATCGAAAAAGCCCATGCGATACATGCCAACGGGCAAATCGAAGAATTGATAATGACCGTTATTATCGGTTTGGGTGCCATTCGCCCAATTCCAATGGTCATTGTTATATCGGTAAACATAAACATAAATTCCCGATAAAGTCCGTCCATCACCCATGACCACCCCTTCAATCGTGCCTTCATCTGGCGTAAGGTTACTGAGAACACTGACCATGACCGTTTTGGTAACCACGCTCACCGCGTTACTCGCCACCACCGTGACCGTATAACTGCCTGTTACGGCGTAGGTATGCTGCACGGCTAGGCCATTCGCGGTTGTCCCATCGCCAAAATCCCATTGATAGGCTACATTATCACCTGATTGGGTGGTCGCGGTGAAATGGGTCATACCACCAAAGAGAGTTGGGCTATCGCTCATAACCACCAAACCACTGATGGGGTTGGGCTTAACAATCGTAACAGTTACCGCCTGCCCCGTCGCGCTATAGCCACCACTCGCCACCACTGAATAATTCTCATTGATAACGGTATCGCTTGCCATGACCGTAAAGGTTACGATTGCGCTACCTTTCGCGGGCAATTCAGCCATTGTCCAATCGATGGTGTTGCCATTCAGCGTTCCACCATTAAGATAAGTTGCGCCAAGTGGCATGGGGTCGCTAATGGTCAAATTCGTCGCAGATTTAAGGCCATTATTAAAGACTGTTAATGTGTATTCAATGGGATTACCTTGTTGCACACTCACAGGTGCGCTCTTGCTCAGGCTTAATGATACGGGGCTAACCACGCTAACCACAGTTGTTGCCGTCTGAGAACCTGATGTATTTGTTGCGCTAACGACAGCCGTATAACTGCCAATTGTGGAATAGGTATGACTGACCACCGCCCCACTGCCGCTACTGCCATCGCCAAAATCCCAACGGTAGGTCACACCGTCACCCGCCGTAACGGTGGCATTTAGGGTTGTTACATCACCTAAAGCGGTTGGCCCGTTATTACTCGCCGTCAAACCCGCTATCGGTGTATTAAGAATAGTTACTAATACCGTAGCGATTAGGGTATTAATCGAATTACGCACCGTAACGGTGGCCGTAAAGATACCCGCTTGAGCGTAACTATGCGTTACGGTTGCGCCACTGCCCGTAGTCCCGTCCCCAAAAGTCCAGCTATAGCTAATGCCACTCCCTGCGGAGACTAAGGCACTCAAAGCCACAGGGCTATTGACCACTTTAGGGCCATCATTACTCGCTGTTAAGCCGACAATCGTAGTGTCGCTTATCGGGGCCGCTTGAATGACCACCGTCGTATTCGCGGCAATTGCCCCAACAGTGTTACTTGCCGTAACAATGGCGGTATAGGTGCCTACAGTGGTATAGGCATGATTCACTGAAATGCCCGTTGCCGTCAAGCCGTCGCCAAAACTCCAATTATAAACCACATTACTGCCTCCCGTAATGGTGGCATTAAGCGTTGTTGCATTGCCAATAATGGTTGGGCTATTGTTACTTGCACTCAACCCCGTAATGGGGGCATTGCTAACAATTACGGTAGTGCTGGCCGTAGCCGAACCTTGACTGTTACTTGCCGTAACGGTAGCGTTATAACTGCCTAGCGCGTAAGTATGATTAACGGCTGCGCCACTGCCCGTAGTGCCATCCCCAAAATTCCAACTGTAACTAACGTTATCGCCTGTCGTGACCGTTGCGTTTAAGGTGGTGGCTCCGCCCAACGCCGTCGGGCCGTTATTGCTGGCCGCAAGTCCCGTAATGGCTGCGGGCAACACACTAACGGTGGTCGTGGTAGTCGCGGTATTAATGGAATTACTCGCTGTTACTATAGCGTTATAACTACCAATTACGGTATAAATGTGATTAACCGTAACCCCGCTGCCCGTAGTGCCATCGCCAAAATTCCAGGTATAGCTGATATTACTGCCCGTTGTAACGGTAGCTTGCAACGTGGTTGCGCTGCCGCGTGAGGTGGGGCCGTTATTGGTCGCGCTTAAACCCGTAATAGAGGCTTCACCTAGCGTAATGGTATGGCTATTTGAAACCACCCCGCCCACATTTTGCGCCACCACCGTCATGGTTTGCGTGCCTGTAGTTGCCCATAGATAGGTGACGGCAGCCGAACCTTGCCCACTCGTTGGCGCGGGTGTCCAGGTGTAAGTTATCGGCGCGGTGGCGGAAATGGGATTAATGGTG
>JAIFLK010000347.1 GCA_020049115.1 Chloroflexota bacterium
CCCCAGCCCTCTCCCAAAGGGCGAGGGAGTCTCTTGTCTCCCCTCTCCCAAAGGGCGAGGGAGTCTCTTGTCTCCCCTCTCCCAAAGGGCGGGGGAGTTTCTTGTCTCCCCTCGCCCTTTGGGAGAGGGGCGGGGGGTGAGGGTGATTTGCACTCAAATCTTGATATACTGATACTAGAAATTAAATGAACAATCCAATACTCCGCCCATGTCTTAAAGTATTATATCTTAAAAAAGCGGGATAATTTTTGGAAAAAGGTCTCATCTTCTTGTAAGTTAAGGAAAGGAACATGTTCGCCCGTAATACGGCGGGCAATATTTTTAAAGGCTTGCCCCGCCAATGAACCGTTTTCCATGGTGATGGGGCGGCCGCGGTTGGTGGAGGTGATAATGGCTTCATCGTCAGGCACGACCCCAATCATGTTAATGGCTAAAATTTCCAGCACATCATCGGTGTGTAACATATCGCCACGTTTCACCATATCCACCCGCAAACGGTTGATGATTAACTCGGCAGGGCCTTTTTCTTCCGCTTCCACCAAACCAATGATTCTATCAGCATCCCGCACCGCCGAAACTTCAGGCGTGGTTACAATTAACACGCGGTCAGCGGGGGCAATGGCATTTTGAAAGCCGCGCTCAATGCCAGCAGGCGAATCAACAAAAATATAATCAAAATCGGGCCGTATTTGATTGACCACATCAATCATGTCCTGGGGACTGACCGCATTTTTATCCCGAGATTGGGCCGCAGGGATGAGATACAGTTCATTCAGGCGTTTATCTTTTATCATGGCTTGGCGCACTCGACAAACCCCTTCCACTACATCCACCAAATCATAGACAATGCGATTTTCTAGCCCCATGACCACATCAAGATTACGTAAGCCAATGTCAGCATCAATCGCGACCACCTTTTTGCCCATTAAAGCCAGTGCTACACTGAGGTTAGCGGTGGTCGTGGTTTTGCCCACGCCACCTTTGCCTGAAGTTACCGTTATAACGATTGCGCCCATGCTATCTTATTCCTGGTTTTATTTTTAAGTTTGCAATTTTAATTTTCATGTTATACTCAGTATATCAAGATTTAGAACCCTCACCCCCGCCCCTCTCCCACTGGAGAGGGGAGACAAGATACTCCCTCGCCCTTTGGGAGAGGGTAAATCTTGAAATACTGATACTTGGCATAGGTAGAAATTGGAGTGCAAACCCTCAGGTTTGCTCGTCTATAGTGGGGCAAACCTTTAGGTTTGCACTCCAAAAAGCGCAATTCTTACCTGTTTTTTTATCGGCTAGTCATCAGGTGACTTCAAGTCACCTGATGACTAAATCTAGTTATAAAATTTCAACTCGGCCACGCCACCGCCACAATTTGACCATGTTGGATGGAGGCCATTTCTGGCACAATATCGTCATTATCCGATACATTAGCGGGAGAACGGGTAATATAACTGTTAATTCGTAGCTGGGTTGGAGCTAATTGTAAGGCGCACACCACAGCCTCATCACCTGCTTCGCCCATGCCCGCATGGACAGTTCCCCGTAATCGTCCCCAAATAATTACACTCCCGCCCGCCTTGACCTCGGCCCCAGGGTTCACATCTCCAATAATAACGACTGTGCCTGAGTGAGAAATGACTTGGCCTGAGCGCAAGGTGCGTTGAATGACAATGGAGTTATCTTGCGCTGAACGATTAGCGGAGGCTTCGGCCAGGGGTTTAGAGGTTAACCCGATTTCTAGGCCGAGGGCTGTTGCGGCTGATTGGGTGGCGATTTCGTCGCTTTCAATCGCCCACAGTGACATGTGATGTTGGGTTAATAAATGACCCACCATTTCGATTTGTGGCTCAGTCAATTGGCGCGACCCCACATGTAAGGCGACGCGCCCGCCCTTAAAAAATGAGGCTCTTTGCCCTAAATGAGACGCTAATTCCTCCAATAAACGGGGCCATGAACCCGCGCCGATGTTGATAATTAAGCCGTCGCTCGTCCCTTTAATGGTAATACGTTCTTCTATGGTCATTACGGTTTCTTGGTGTTAGGTTGTGGATTCTCGTGGAGTGGTTTAACTTGCTGAAATTCTACTAAATAACGTAGCCCTTTGGCAATATCTAATGGCAAAGCTGAGGGGGTGGCATAATCCGCCAAACGAACTTGCCATACTTTCGCGACATTTAAATCCATTTCATTATAATCAAATTGTCCCGTTTCGCCAGAAATTAACTGCGTTACGGCTTGATTATTGGCTAATAACTCTATTTTAACCCCCGCCAACCCATGCCCTTGCTCATCTAGCACAAAACCTGACAGCGAAGCCGTCTCATGAGGGCGACCATCACCATCAACATAACGGTCACTGCCCAACAAATGCACCGTAAAGGTATCACTTACCACTTCCGTCTCCGTTGTTTCCTCAAGCGACTCATCGGCGGTTTTATCAACGCCAAAATAATAACGCAACATTGCATTAGTCACGGGAACGGAGGTTTGTGACCCTTCATTACCGCCATAAACAAAAACCACCGTCACAATTTCAGGCGCATTACTAGGGGCATAAGAGGCAAACCAGGCATGTTTCGTTTTTACCCGCCCAGTGCGGTCAATACATTGCGGATATTCATCGCAATATTCCGCCGTGCCTGTTTTGCCAGAGGCGATAATTCCTGGCACATCAAAAGTATCATGCGCCGTCCCCGCCTCCTCCGCAATGACCATGCGGAGTCCTTGTTGCACTAAGCCCATAAATTCAGGCTCAATGTTCAAATTACGAATGATTTTAGGCTGCATTTCTCGCACCACTTTGCCCTGGTCATCTAAAATCTCCTTCACCACAAACGGGCGATAAAGCGTGCCACCGTTGGCAATGACGGCGAAAGAATTTAATACTTGTAACGGTGTAGCTAACATAAACCCTTGCCCCACCGACATGTTATAGGTATCCCCCGTCAGCCACCGTTCCGCTTGATTAAGGCGTTTCCAACGGGCATCAGGCACCAGCCCCGTTCCCTCCGCAGGCAAATCAATGCCACTTTCCACGCCAAAGCCAAATAAACGGGCATAATTACCCAATCTATCGACCCCTAAACCTTCATATTCCGTAGGAAAATAGCCACCGCCAATTTGATAAAAGTAAACATTACACGAATAAGCGAGAGCTAACGTAACATTCACCTCGCCATGTCCTTGACGCAGCCAGCAAAAAAAGGGTTGGTCTAAACGGCGATTGTCAGGGAAAAATTGATTGGGTAGATAGAGTGTGCCTTCATCAAAAAAAATCGTATCAGGTTGTACCGTTCTTTCCTGTAATGCTCCCGTTGCAGGCACAATCTTAAAAGTGGAGCCTGGCGGGTAAAAACCTGAAATGGCATGGTTAATCAACGGTGTCCAGGGGTTTTCGCTAAGTAATGATAATTCACGCGGCGTAATACCGCGTGAGAAAATGTTATCATCATAGCTCGGCAAGGAAACCATGGCTAAAATTTCGCCTGTATTGGGGTTCATGGCGATGGCCGCGCCTTGATTAGAGTCCTCTTTATCCATCATTTCTTGCAATGCCTTAGCCGTTACTTCTTGTAATCCAACATCAATGGTTAATTTTAAGTTACGACCAGGAATGGCTTTCTTAATTTCATTAACGGTACGAACTTTCTGCCCACTGGCATCAATCTCAATATTTTCCGACCCTTTTGCCCCGCGTAAATCGGTTTCATAGACATACTCTAGCCCCGTTAACCCCAATTTATCCACTAACTCATAGCCCTCACGTTTATATTGCTCAAACTCCTCTTCAGGAATAAGGCCCGTATAACCCAAGATGGGGCCAAGTAACTCTTTGTAAGTATAATCCCGTACAGGCGTTATTTGGATAACGACTCCTGGTAAATCAAGACGTTCTTCCTCTAATTTGGCAATGATAATCGGGTCAACATCTTTCGCAATGACCACAGGGCGAAATGGGGCATTATAGCGTCCCTGATTCACCGCATCACGAATACCTTGCGGGGCATTCACATAACGGCGGCTACGGGGATTGATAATTTGTTGGTTTAGCTGACGGTTGTATTGATGGTGCATGATGGCATGAAAATGCCCATCATTATACCCTGCCGTTGGCTCAATGTCGGTGGTTACGGGTAAATTAAGCAGTTCGGATAAACGGGCGGTAATGCGCGCCTCAGCCGTAGCGTCGTCAGGTAAGAGCGTGGGAATAATCGCCACATTATAGGCGGCGCGGTTACGTACCACTAATTTGCCATTACGGTCGTAGATAATACCCCGTGAGGCTGCCACGGGCGAGACGCGAAACCGATTTTGGTCGGCTTGCTCGGCATAAAATGCGCCCTGGTTAATCTGCAATATCCACAGGCGGACAGCTAAGACGGCAAAAGCCAAAACCATAATAATTTGAAAGCTATAACTGCGAATACGGATTTGAAAGTCGGTCATGGGTTGTTGGTAGGACTTATGCCAAACACCTCACTCCAACCTTCTCCTACATAGGAGAGGGGTCAAAATCTCCCCCCGATGTCGGGGGGATTAAGGGGGGTAGATTTGGCTTTTGTGTAAGTCCTAATTGGCTATTGGTTAATTGTCCTTTGTCATTGGTTTGTTGTTTACCAATAACAATTGACTAATGACAAAGGACAACTGACAATTGACCACCAATTATACCTACAATAAACCCGCCTGGCAAAGATAAAATTATTATGAGTTAGCTTAGGTCAATTGTCAACCAGAAATTTATCCTAATTGGGGCGATTATTGGGCAATTGGCTTAACTTTAACTATAATCAGTCACCCTAGTCTAAGTATATCAAGATTTAGCCCCCTCACCCCCCGCCCCTCTCCCAAAGGGCGAGGGAGTCTCTTGTCTCCCCTCGCCCTTTGGGAGAGGGGCGGGGGGTGAGGGGAATTTAGTTGTTGCACCCAAATCTTGAAATACTGAGTCTAAGTTTTAATGGAGAAATTAAATGGATAATCAATCAAGCAAGCAACAAGCCGAAGATATTATAGTGGCAGTAAAGGAAGATGTTCAAGGAATTGAGCAACAAGATGCAGCCACGCAAACTGAGGTCTATAAACAAGCAGGGTTTTTACTTGACAAACTATTTAGTGTTATTAGTAAAGTTGACCTTGCGGCGGCGGAGGCACGGGTGAAAAAATTGCGAGAGAAATATCCCAACGAAACCTCAGCCCAATTAACGCAACGTCTGGTGCGATATAAATGTCAACAAACGGGCGCAGTGGGTGCCGCCACCGCAGGCGCAGGAGTCATTCCTGGCATTGGCACAGCGACGGCCATGACACTAGGCGTGGCGGCGGATATTGGCGCAACGTTTAAGCTCCAAGCCGAATTGGTGCTGCAAATTGCCGCCGTTTATAACTATCCCCTGACCGAAGCCGAAAAGCAACAAGTCGTTATGCTCATTACGGGGTTGAGTGCGGGGACGAGTACCGTGGCCCGTCAAGCAGGCGAAAAAATCACTTTAGCCGCAACTGAAAAATTCGCGGGCAAAGCCGTTCTTAAAGCCCTACCTATTATTGGCATGATTGCCTCGGCAGGCACAAATGCCTTATCCACCTATCTCATTGGGCAGCGAGCCGAAACTTATTTTTCACAGGGGCCAGAGGCTATGACCAGTTGGGGCGATAGTTTACGGGCTATTACGGGCGTGGATGAGCGTGAGATTTCTTCATGGTTGGCGGAAAGTAGTAAAGCCACTGGTTCAGCCATAGTTCAGGGCGCGCACACGGTTGGCGAAACGGGGAAAGCGGCCATTGCTACCAGCGTGCAAAAAGTCAGTGAGGCCAGTAAAACAGTGGGCGGGGCGATTGCTTCGGGTGCGACCACCGTGCGGGATACGAGTAAAACGGCGATTGCCTCTGGTGTAGACCTGGCGAGTGAGGCGGGTAAAACAGTGGGCGGGGCGATTGCTTCGGGGGCGACCACGGTGCGGGATAGCGGTAAAACGGCGATTGCCTCTGGTGTAGACCTGGCGAGTGAGGCGGGTAAAACTGTCGGTGGGGCGATTGCTTCTGGGGCGACGACGGTGCGAGATAGCGGTAAAACGGCCATTGCCTCTGGCGTGGACATGGCGAGTGAGGCGGGCAAAGCCATCGCCTCAGGCGCAGGTAAAGTGGCGGCCATGCCTCAAGCGGGGTTATATAAAATTCGCGACCTTTTCTGGCAACAGGAGGCGAGTGAACAAGTCATAGAAGGTAATGTGTTGGCGAAAAGTGAATTTAATTTGAATGAACTCATTTACCCGTTGACCTTTACGCCTGTGTTTAAAGATTACATTTGGGGGGGGCGCAATCTGGAAACCGTGCTAGGGCGGGAGATTCCTGATGGCGTGGTGGCGGAAAGTTGGGATATTTCAGGCCATGCCTCCTCGCCCACAACGGTCAATAACGGGTCGTTGACGGGCAAAACCTTGCCCGAAGTCATGCGGTTGTTGGGACTAAATTTAGTGGGTCGTCGTTCTGAGGCCATGTTACAACGGGGCAAATTTCCCTTGCTGATAAAATTGCTGGATGCTAACCAGCCTTTGTCGGTGCAGGTTCACCCTAACGATGTCTATGCTCAACAGCATGAGCAGGGCGAACTCGGCAAAACCGAGATGTGGTACATTCTCCAGGCCGAGCCTGGCGCGCAACTCATTTATGGCCTGGCCCGTGAAACCACGCCTGAGAAGTTTACGGCGGCATTACAGGCGGGGCAGCTAGAAAGTTGCTTGCATTATTTGCCCATTCAGGCGGGGCAAGCGGTTTTTATTCCCGCGGGGTCACTCCATGCCATCCTGGGCGGGATTGTTCTGGTCGAAATTCAGCAAAATTCAGATACCACCTATCGGGTGTATGACTGGAATCGGCTGGGCGTAGATAGGCAACCGCGCCCCTTGCATGTGGACAAAGCCATGCAAGTCATCAATTTTAAGCAGATTGAACCACAGCCTTATCCCATCGAATTGATTAAAGAAAATGACGGTGTTCGGCGCGAACTTATCACCCATTGCCCTGAATTTCAGGTGGAACGCGTTACTTTTAAGGCAGATGGGATATTTAGAGGCCAGTGCAGTGGCAACACCTTTGAAATTTGGGGCGCAATGTCAGGCGCGGGGCAAATCAACTGGGGCGGCGAGTCGCTAGAGCTAGAAGCTGTGCATTTCACTTTATTGCCCGCCACGTTGGGCGATTTTGAAATTAAAGTTCATACCCCAGGGGAGTGGCTGCGGGTTTATGTGCCGTAAGTAGAACAGCGGCTGGGGAGAATTGAGCGGATTTTTCATCTGCTCAATTCTCCCCATTTTATCTTATACTGCATATCAAATGAAAACTACACTTTCGGCGCAGGAGTCCGCAATTATTTGCGGGCTGTCCGCAAAGGATTGCGGACTCCTGCCACTGCCAGTCATAGCAAAAGTGTAACTCTCAAATAAAACGCAGTATAGCCGTTTAATTCACCCCAGCCGCTGTTCTCTCCCCCAAACTGGTTGCCGAGGGTAACCCATGCAACGGCATGGCCTGCCTAACAGCCTGCATGACCGCCTCCGCCAATACCTCCGCCGCAATTGCCCCAATCAAACTAACGTCATTTGCCGTTATATCACCACATGACAGCGCAAAAATCGTGTCGCCATCCCAATGAGTATGCGCGGGGCGAATGGTACGCGCCAGCCCATCTTGTGCCATTTGCGCCACTTTGGTCGCTGTCACTTTGCTTAATTTTGCAGTGGTGGCAATGACCGCTAAGGTGGTATTTTGTCCCGTCAAATCCTGTTGCGGGTGAGCCAGTTGCGTCATCACCCGTAATGAATCCGCAAACTGACCATCAGGCAAGCGCGCCCCCGCTATAATCTGTTGTGTTTGCGGGTCATAGACATCGCCCACAGGGTTCAACGCCACTAACGCGGCCACTTGCAGCCCCCCGCCGAGGTCACGACACGCTGAACCGAGTCCCGTTTTAGTGGCCTGGGCAAAGCCAAGCAGCTTGCCTGCCGTCGCACCTGTCCCCGCGCCGACATTGCCTTGTATGACGGGTGCAGTGGTCGCGGCGACACAGGCCGCATACCCCGCCGTTGCGTCAGGCCGTACATCGGCTCGCCCTAAGCCCAAATCAAACAAAATGGCCGCAGGTACAATCGGCACGCGTGCCACGCCCACATCCAGGCCATAGCCATGTTCCTCCAGCCAGCGCATTACGCCATCTGCCGCCGCCAAGCCAAAAGCACTTCCGCCACTCAATAGAATGGCATGGACTTGCTCCACCCGACAAATCGGGTTCAGTAAATCGGTTTCGCGCGTGCCAGGGGCCGTGCCGCGCACGTCCACGCCCGCCACCGCGCCCTGTGGACATAAAACAACGGTGCAACCCGTCGCCGCGTCCCAATCAGTGTAATGTCCCACCATGAGGTGGGGTATGTTGGTTAAGGTTTGATTCATATTGTGTCTCCTCCCAAAATCCGCCCACCTGTAAATTTTCAGGTGATAAGGCCAGCCCTTATAGCTTAAATCATGCCCCCATCACCGAATTATGTATAGGTGGAAATCCGCTGTAGTC
>JAIFLK010000223.1 GCA_020049115.1 Chloroflexota bacterium
TCCCTGACCTGTACCACCGATACGCGGTAACATAAGCTATTCCTATTTTTTTAGCATACGCACTTAGTTTCATAAGTGCTATTATACCATATCTGATATTATTTGACTAAATTTTATATCGCTAGTTTATAACCCTAGCCCCTCTCCTACGTAGGAGAGGGGAGACAAGATACTCTCTCGCCCCTACGTGGGAGAGGGAATATCTTGTTCCCCTGTCCCAATGGGAGAGGGGCTAGGGGTGAGGGTCAATCACTAAATCCAACCGCGTAACTTCGCGGCCTCAGCCACGCGCTCCACCGCCACCAAATAGGCCGCGAGGCGATTATGAACCCCACGTTTAGCCTTGACCATGCGATGAACCGCATGGAAGGCCGCCGTCATTTTGGCATCTAACCGTTGTTGCACCAACTCTAGCGACCAATAGAAACCGTAAGCATTTTGCACCTGCTCAAAATAACTTACCGTTACGCCACCCGCATTACACAAGAAATCAGGCAACACATACACGCCCCGTTCATGCAAAATTCTATCGGCTTCCAAAATTCTATCGGCTTCAGGCGTGGTCGGCCCATTGGCTAACTCGGCGCAAATTTTGGCCTTGATATTAGCGGCATTACGTTCAGTAATAACCCCCTCTAGCGCGGCGGGAAATAAAACGGTTACGTCCATTTCCAATAACGCTTCATTACTCAGCGCGGTGGTATTTGGCATGTCAGTCACTGACCCTGTTTCCCTTTTGTGACGCAATACTGCGTTATAGTCTAACCCTGCGGGATTATAAATTCCCCCTTGCGAGTCGGAAACCGCGACCACTTTTAAGCCCAATACCTCCTGCGCCATTTTATGAGTATAGCGGCCAACGCTACCATAACCCTGAATCGCGGCGGTTGCGCCCTGCAAATCCAATTCTAACATTTTAGCGGCCTCACGCGTCACATACATGGCCCCCAACGCGGTGGCCTCATTGCGCCCCGCCGAGCCACCTACGGCAATCGGCTTGCCCGTCACGATACCAGGCGCATTATACCCGCGAATTACGCTATATTCGTCCATCATCCAGGCCATAATTTGCGGATTGGTGTAGACATCGGGGGCTGGCACATCGGCATTTTCGCCCAAAATACGCCAAATTGCCCGAATGTAACCGCGTGCCAGGCGTTCTTGTTCAGTGGGCGAAAGCTCTTTAGGATTACAAATAACTCCGCCTGTACTCCCGCCCAATGGAATATCCACTACCGCCGTTTTCCACGTCATCCAGGCCGCCAAAGCCCGAATCGTATCCAGCGTTTCATCAGGATGCCAGCGCACCCCGCCTTTGCCTGGGCCGCGTGCGTCGTTATATTGCACCCGATAGCCCTTGAAAACGTGCATACTGCCATCATCCATTCTCACGGGAATGTTGACGGTTAATTCCCGCATCGGCTCACGCAACAGCGCGTGGGTCGCGGGGTCTAGTCCAAGAATTGCCGCCGCTTCATCAAGTTGTTGCTGGGCAATGGTAAATGAATTTATTTCTGACATAAAAATCAATGGTTGTTGCGTCTGTCATTATGAATGATATAACTCACCATGCCAGACGCAAGCACATAAAGTTTGTAATTATTTTTACGAAAAAGGAGTCCGTAATCATTTACGGACAGTCCGCAAATGATTGCGGACTCCTCTATCAACCCTAAATTTTACATTCTTTCAGGGATACTCATCCCCATGAGCCGCAAGGTATTGGCGAGGGCAATTTGCGCCGCGCGCACCAACTTGAGCCGCGCCGCCGTTAATTCATCGTCATCAATGACCACATGACATTCATGGTAAAAGGCATGAAACGCATTGGCTAACTCTTGGGCGTAATGAGTCAATTGATGCGGGGCAAGGTTTTCCGCCGCAAACGCCACCGTTTCGGGCAGGCGCAAAATCTGGCGGATTAAGGCTAATTCAGATGGATGTTCCAATAAATTAACATCACCGCCGCCCATCGTTGCGCCCTCCTCAACGGCCTTGCGAAAAATGCTGGCGATACGGGCATGGGCATATTGGATGTAAAAAATCGGGTTATCACTGCTTTCACGCTTGGCTAACTCCAAATCAAGTTCCATGGCACTGTCTGCCGAGCGGGTAAGCAACATAAAACGAAACACATCGACCCCAATCTCCTCCACCACTTCCCGCACCGTAACAAAATCGCCCGCCCGTTTACTTTGGCGCACGGGTACGCCATCACGGGTAATATTGACCAATTGATACAGCAGAATCGAGAATTTATTAGGGTCAAGGTCAAGACTTCGCGCCGCCTCCTTAACCCGTTTCATGTGTCCATGATGGTCAGCCCCCCACACCGCAATCGCCCAATCAAAGCCCCGTTTAGCCAGTTTATCCCACACGTAGGCAATGTCAGAAGCAAAATAAGTGGGTCGTCCGTCAGAGCGTACCACTACATTCTCTTTGTCCTCTTCGTCACCACTCTTCAGCCAAATTGCACCATCGCGTTCCATTAACATGCCTTTGGTTTGCAGTTTGTTATAAACAAAGTTATAGGTTTTATCCTCATACAAACTTTGTTCTGAAAACCAGCGGTCAAAATTAACCCGAATTAAGGCCGTATCGGCCTTAATCGTCTCCAGAGTGCGTTCAAGGGCTTGCTGGCGCATAAAATTCATGGCCTGTCGGCGGGCATCATCCGAGCTATTATCGGTTAGCAAATATTTTTTACCGTAGCTCGTGGCTATCACCCGCCCCATCTCAACGAGATATTCGCCCATGTATTCTTCGGGGTCAGGCAAATCTTGCCCCATGGCTTGAGCATAACGAATATATAACGCTTTGGCTAAATTTTCTATCTGTGTCCCAATATCATTGACATAATATTCCCGTTGGACATTGTAACCCGCCACTTCCAAGATATTCGCTAAGGTATCACCCAACACCGCGTTCCGCCCAGAGCCAACCACAAACGGCCCAGTCGGGTTCGCACTGACAAATTCAACCTGTACTTTCTTGGCCTTTTTATCCGTCCCGCCCTTGCCCAATGGCACGAGCCGCCCAAACGTATCCTCTTCTTTGAGAACTTGGTCTACTTGTTGATGCAGCCAACTATCCGCCAAACGCAAATTGATAAACCCAGGTGGTGCCACGGTGACATCCGAGAAATAATCCGTCTTTTCCAGGTGAGTTATAATTTGCTCGGCTATTTTAACGGGGGCCATGCCCGCCAAACGCGCCATTTTTAAGGCACTCGGCACGGCATAATCCCCATGACTGGCCTCTTTAGGTCGTTCAACCATCACTTCGGGAATATCAAATTCAGGTAAATCGCCCGCGGTTTGAGCCGTTTGGATAGCGGCAATGATAAGTTGTGTAATTTTTGTTTGAATGAGCATGTTTTATTTCCATGTTGCAGTATTATGAGAAGATATTATACCGCAAGCGATGACTTTAAGCTAAAAAGTTCGCGCTGATAGTTTGATAAGTTCGTCACTTGGTGGTACATTTCAGGAAAATACCTTTGGAGATTCTCATGCGACAAAATATTATCATTGCGACTATTATCGCCATTTTAAGCCTCTCAGTCTGCCTCGTTTTCACCCTATTTTGGATAATGATAGGCCAAGACCTCATCAAACAACAGCAAATCACGCCGCCAGTTATTGTTATCGCCACCGCCGCCCCGACATTTACCGTTACTTTTACCCCGCAACCTGTTGAGATTATCGCCACCGCCACGCCTAGCCCAACACCTACTCATCAGGTGACTCCAAGTCACCAGATGAGTCCAACAACCATGCCCACCGCTACGCCTCCGCCACCCACCGCCACCGTCATGCCCCAGGTCATTGCCAACAGCACCGTTAATTTACGAAGTGGGCCAAGCACCGCCTACCCCGTTATTGGCTCATTACAAATTAACACGAGCGCGCCACTCATGGGGCAAAATAGTGATGGCACTTGGTGGCAAATTCAATCGCCTGAGGGCAATTTAGCTTGGGTCGCAGCCTCCGTTGTCACCGCGCACCACGCCATGAATTTACCGATTGTTACAGCCCCGCCACCGCCTGTGCCAACAGCTACCGCCACCGCCATAGCGACTCCCATTCCGACTAAACCCACGTATCAATATGAACCCACAGGTTGGTTTAGTGATAAAAATTTGGGCTTGACGCGCTTTTTAGGCAGTATTAGCGACATAAACGGTAATCCCGCCAATGGCGTGCAGGTTGAGGCGCAATGTGGCGATTATCGCGTCGTTTCCAGCCGTTCTGGCCCCACGAGTGGTTGGGCGGAGGGTTTTTATGACATTACGTTAGCCCGTTACCCCATTCCCTGCAAATGGTTCTTAACCGTTGTGACCACCGATGAAAGTGGTAAAGTGGCTACAGGCAAACTTTCGCAAACCATTGAAATTGAAGTCACGCTGGATTCCTCCATTGTGGTGGCGAACTGGCGCAAGAATTGGTAATAAACCTCACCCCCATCCCCTCTCCTACGTAGGCGAGGGGTGATAAAAGTAACTCTAGTAGGCAGGGGTGATAAAAGTGACTCCCTCTCCTACGTAGAAGAGGGTTGGGGTGAGGTGGGTTGTTACGGATTCAATTCTTGCATCTTCATCAACACGCCATAAAGCCAACGCACCGTAATATGTAAAGAGTTTTACTTTTCTGCCAATTCGGACTAAAATAGGCCGCATGAATGACCATGATATTCACGCCATTATCCTCATATTACGTCAGCAAGTGCAACAATGGCAGCCTGCTTTGGTAGACGGCATGGCAACTGAGGGCAGTGACCCCTACAAAATCCTCATTGCCACGATTTTGAGCCTCCGCACTAAAGACACTTTGACCGCGCAAATTGCCCCCAAACTGTTCGCCCTCGCCGCCACACCCGCCCACATGGTGCGGCTATCCGAAGATGAAATTGCTACGGCCATTTATCCTGTAGGATTTTATCGTAATAAAGCCAAAAGCATCCTCGCCATTTCCCACATTTTGCTAGAGAAATATAACGGTCAAGTCCCCGCCAATTTAGAGCAACTGTTGGCCTTGCCTGGCGTGGGGCGCAAAACGGCCAATCTGGTGTTAGGCGCGGGCTTTAACATGCCCTCCATTTGTGTGGATATTCATGTGCATCGCATTTCTAACCGTTGGGGTTATGTGAAAACCGACGCGCCCGACGCGACGGAGTTAGTTTTGCGGCAAAAATTACCCTCAAGCTATTGGTTAGAATATAACGCCCTACTCGTCCCCTTTGGGCAAAATCTTTGCACGCCCACCTCGCCCTGGTGTAGCCGCTGCCCCTTAACGGCGTTCTGCGCGCGGGTTGGCGTGGCGAAAAGTCGGTAAATGATTGTTGGAGTCGCAACGCTTGCTTTGCGCTCACACAGCAAACTGTGTGACTCCGCCTGCCCCACTATTCCTGTTTAACTCTCTAAATTGCTGTTTTAACGTGACGGTACATTTTTCGTTACGATAACATAATCTACTTTAATTACTGATAAAAAGGATACTCTCATGAACAAAAAAAGCATTAAGGATATTGAAGTAAAAGGCAAACGTGCCTTAGTTCGGGTTGATTTTAACGTTCCCATGGAGGGCGGGAAAGTGACCGATGACCGCCGTATTCGGGCAGCCTTGCCCACCATTAACTATCTGTTAGATAATGGTGCAAGTGTTATTTTAATGAGCCATTTAGGGCGACCTAAAGATGCCTACGACCCCAAATATACCATGGATGCCGTCGCCGTCCGCTTGGCCGAATTGTTAGGCCGTCCCGTCTTGAAAACCGAAGATTGCGTGGGCGAAAAGGCCGAATCCGCCGCGAACCAAGTATCGCCTGGTGATGTAGTATTACTAGAAAATACGCGTTTCCATAAAGCCGAAACTAAAAATGACGAAACTTTCTCCAAGCAATTGGCTCTGTTAGGGGATATTTATGTTAATGACGCGTTTGGTTCAGCCCACCGCGCCCATGCCTCTACCGAAGGCGTGACTCATTTTCTAAGCCCTGCGGTGTCAGGTTTCTTAATGGAAAAAGAGTTGGTCTATTTAGGCAAAGCTCTAGCCGACCCTGAATCCCCGTTTGTGGCGATTATGGGCGGGGCAAAAATCTCCGATAAAATTGCGGTGATTGAACATTTATTGGAGAAAGTAGACACACTCTTGATTGGCGGCGGCATGGCAAACACTTTCTTTGTGGCGCAAGGCCATAGCATTGGTAAATCATTGGTCGAGGAATCAGCCATTGAAACCGCCCGCAAATTATTGGCGGCCCATGGCGATAAATTGGTGTTGCCCGTTGATTGCGTGGTGGCGACCGAGTTCAAGGCTGACGCTGAATTTAAGGTTGTGCCAGTTGATGAAGTGCCAGAGGGTTGGATGATTTTGGACATTGGGCCAGCAACTGTGGCGCATTTTGCCAACTATTTGGCAGCAGCCAAAACCGTCATCTGGAACGGGCCGATGGGCGTGTTTGAAATGGCTAACTTTGCCAAAGGCACGTTTGCCATTGCCCAAGCCTTAGCGGGCTTGAAAGGCGCGACCACCATCATTGGTGGCGGAGACAGCGCGGCGGCGGTAGAGCAATCAGGTTTGGCCGAGCAAATGAGTCATATTTCGACAGGTGGCGGGGCGAGCCTGGAGTTTTTGGAGGGCAAGGTATTGCCTGGCGTGGCGGCGTTAGACGATAAATAGATTACGATAAATATGAATAATAGTCATCAGGTGACTTGAAGTCACCTGATGACTACAATAGTCATCAGGTGACTTGAAGTCACCTGATGACTACAAAAGGGAAGAGGTATTTCATGGCCTACAGTGATTTTAGTTTACGCAAAGTTAAAAAAGAGTTCAACCTCCAAGAGCATCGGCACGATTTTTTGGAGAACATTCAGCCATTAGAAAGTAGTGATTGGCTGCAAAAAACGCTGGCGGTGGGGCTGGAATTAGTCACTTCCAATGCCAGTGAAAAGGCGCAGTCAGAGTTTATTGTCGTGCCGATTTTATTTGAGTTACGACAACGTAATCAGCAAACCATTGCGATTTATTCAGGTATCATGTTAGATGTTGATGAGCCAAGAGGGTTAAATGACGAGTGTGATTTTATTCTCGCCAAGGGTGAAGTATTACATGACCTGCAAGCCCCCATTTTTACTATAGTAGAAGCGAAAAGGAATGACATCGGTGGTGGGCTAGGTCAAAGTGTCGCCCAAATGATAGGCGCAAGATTATTTAATCAACAGGAAAATAGCCCGTTGGAGGTTATTTTTGGGACGGTTACAACGGGTACGGAATGGCAATTCTTAAAACTAGAAGGGAATACTATTTTCATCGAAAAAAGAACTCATTCCATTGAAAATTTAGGGATTATTTTAGGTATTTTGCAAAATATTACTGATAGTTATAATCAAACAGTTTAGTTAACCATAGAGTAACCCATGAAAATAACGGTTTCCAGTGACGAATATACCCCATTAGTTACTTTTATCTTAAGCGAATTAGCCGAGCGCGGCCATGAAGCAATATATTACGGCCCATCTGCCAATGAACCCGCCAATTCAACGCATGATTGGCCTTTGGTCACCTGGAAAGCGGCCTCGGCGGTGGCGCGGGGTGAGGCTGATGAGGCCATTGTGATGTGTTGGACGGGGA
>JAIFLK010000282.1 GCA_020049115.1 Chloroflexota bacterium
GTCATCTGGCGATAAGGCTCACTGTGTTCCTGCGTCACCAAATCATCAATTAACACCCCAATATACGCCTGGTCACGCCCTAATATTAAGGGCGATTTCCCCTGCGCTTTCAAGGCCGCGTTCAAGCCCGCCATGAGACCTTGCGCTGCCGCTTCTTCATAACCCGTCGTACCATTGATTTGCCCCGCATGGAATAACCCCTCCACCTGTTTCGTCTCTAACGAAGACTTAAGCTGGTCAGGTTGCACATAATCATACTCCACCGCATAGCCTGTACGGACAATTTCCACATTTTCCAATGAGGGAATAGAACGCACCAGTTGCACTTGCACATCATACGGCAAACTGGTATTTGCCCCTTGCAAATAAACCTCCGTTGTCTGCCAACCTTCTGGCTCAAGGAACATTTGATGGCTCTCTTTGTGGGCAAAACGGACAATTTTATCCTCAATGCTAGGGCAATAGCGTGGGCCAATGCCCTCAATCACCCCCGTATACATGGGGGCGCGATGCAAATTGTTGCGAATAATGTCATGGGTTTCGGGCGCAGTATGCACTAAATAGCAGGGCATTTGGGGCCGCCAGGCGGTTTGTTGCGGAATGGGATAAACGGGGTGCGGCGGCTCTTTCAGCCAATTGGCAACAGACAAACCTAAAGGTTTGGACTCCTCATTTACCCCCCTCTGTCCCCCCTGATTCAGGGGGGATGAAAGGGGGGTGTCAAGATTTTCAAAGCTGAAATAAAGGGGCGTTTCACTGCCCATTTGCACACTGGTTTGGCTGAAATCAATGGTGCGCGCATCGAGGCGCGGGGGTGTCCCCGTTTTGAGTCGCCCCAAACGAAACCCTAACTCCGTTAATGACGTGGACAGCCGCATGGCCGCTTTTTCGCCCGCCCGTCCCCCTTCCGTAATATTTTCACCCGTAATGAGCCGCGCGCCTAAAAATGTGCCTGTGGTTAAAACCACCGTTTTGCTGTAATATTGCGTTCCAAATTGGGTTTGCACGCCTTGAATTTTATCGCCCTGGATTAAAATGCCCTCAACCATGGCCTGTTTCACATGGAGGTTAGGTGTATTTTCCAAAATATGCTGAATCGTCCAGGCGTAACGTTTCTTATCGGCCTGGGCGCGCAGGGCATGGACGGCTGGCCCTTTACTATCATTTAATAAACGAATTTGAATCGCAGTTTGGTCAATCAATTTACCCATCGCCCCGCCGAGGGCATCAATTTCCCGCACTAAATGCCCTTTGGCCGAGCCGCCAATACTGGGATTACAACTCATCCAACCGATTGTATCTAAATGTATCGTCAGGAGTAGGGTGCGCGCCCCCATGTTGGCCGCCGCGAGCGCGGCCTCCGTGCCTGCATGTCCGCCGCCGACCACAATGACATCGTATATTGCTTCTACCATAAAATAATCCCCTTGTTTAGATTTCTGCACTCTATTATAGTGTAAGCCTGAGTACAAACCAAATCAAAAAAAGGTGATGGAAGTTCCCCGTCACCTTCTGCTTCTCTCCGTTCAGAATGACATGAAAAACTGTTAAAAATGAAATGTGGCGCAATGTTGATATATCTGTTGACTCAACAGCTTAAAGCCTTATAAGGGCTTCCGCAGAATTTATGCTCACCTACTTACGATATTGAGTAAACTCCGTTATTTGTATATGGCTAGTGATTATGTTACTATTTTACACATAATATAGTGATACTGCACGAGGGCATAAATTAAACTTTTGAGGAGTGCAACGGGCTATAGCCCGTTGCACTCCTGACGCAAAGCTGAAGCGTTGCGACTCCTCATTGTCCTCTCGCGCAGTATATAAGCGGGAGGAGTGCGAAACATGAGTTATCCCACATCTAACAATATTACAATAGTGGTTTGTCGCCACAAAAACAAGTGAATTAAATGCCATGTCATTCTGAACGGAGTGAAGAATCCCTCAAGACTCTGCCAATCCAAGCGGTTTTCGGCCCCGATAATCTCACTTTTATACTGCATTTCGTTTGAGACTTACACTTTTATGATGACCATTAGGAGTCCGCAATCCTTTGCGGACAGCCCGCAAATAATTGCGGACGCAATCCTTTGCGGACAGCCCGCAAATAATTGCGGACTCCTATGCCAAAAGTGTAGTTTTCATTTAAAACGCAGTATAGGCCAAAGTTGCAGGGATTCTTCGCTTCGCTCAGAATGACATGCAGTTTTCGTGGCGAACAACAATTATTAGACATTATACCGATTTAATGATTTTCGTAGGGGCAGGGCTTGTGCTTGCCACCATTGCGGGCAGGGACAAGCCCTGCCCCTACGAAAATCATTAAATCGGTATAAACTCTATTGTATGAATGTTAAATATGGGATAACTCATGTTTGACACTCCTTACTTGAGAGAAAACCATGCCAAAAATTGCTTTAGTATTAGCAGGCGGCGGAAGTCGGGGGTTAGCCCATATTGGGGTGCTAGAGGTATTGGCACGCGAAAAAATCCCGATTGATTTGATTGTGGCAACGAGCATGGGGGCGATTGTGGGGACATTTTTTGCCCTCGGCTACTCGCCCCAAGAGATTGGCGTGGGGATGCGCCAAATTCAGCCTCAACTGGTGATTCTCTCGTTGAGTGCGTGGGCGCGGCAGCGTCGTTTGCTGAGTCGGCTTAGGGCGGTGATTGGTGAGCGCACGTTTGCCGATTTACAAATTCCCATGATTATGATGGCGGTGGATATGGCGCAGGGAACGGAGGTGGAGTTGAGCGCGGGGCCGTTACTTCCCGCAATTTTAGCCAGCAGTGCCGTGCCAGGGGCTTTCCCACCCATTCAACATGAGGGGCGATATTTGGCGGATGGCGGGGTGATTGATTGTTTGGCGACCCATGTGGCCTTTGCTCATGGGGCGGAGAAAGTGATTGCGGTAGACGTTTACCCGCCGTTAGATAATGATAATCCCTGGGTTAATCCCTTAAGCGCGATTACGGGATTTCAGTTACCTGGCCCGTTCTTGAATAAAATCAACCTTCGTAATAAAACTATGCCTACGGCGGCGGCAGCTTTATGGCGGTCTGTTCGCATCATGACATGGTATCTACACCAAAAGCGGCTGACTGAATATCCACCTCACATTTTATTACAACCCAGTGTGGCGCAGTATGGGGTCTTTGATTTTAAGGATATGGAGGGGATTCAACGGGCGGGAGTGGTGGCTGCAGAAGCGAAATTGGCGGAGATTAAAGCCTTAGTTATTGATTAGCTGTATCTTGTGCTAAAATAGAACAACGATTCTCAGTGTTTCAAGATTTGAGTGTAACAACTAAAGCACTCTCACCCCAACCCTCTCCCAAAGGGCGAGGGAGTATTTTGTCTCCCCTCTCCAGTGGGAGAGGGGTGAGGGTGCTAAATCTTGAAATACTGATTCTATAACAATTTGGAGTTTATGGCTGCTATGGATAATCTCATTGGGAAAAAATTAGGCCAGTATGAAATTCGGGAAAAGGTCGGGCAGGGGGGCATGGCGCAGGTTTATAAAGCCTATCATGCGGGCTTAGACCGCTTTGTGGCAGTTAAGATTTTGTCACTTTCGCTGGCGGAGAACCATGATTTTTCGGAACGCTTTCAACGGGAGGCGTTATCCATTGCCAAGTTAAATCACCCCAATATTTTGGCGGTGTATGATGCGGGTATTCAAGATAAATATCATTACATGGTGATGCGTTATGTGGAAAAATCGGTGACGTTGGATGATTTGATTCAAGCGGGAGCCAATATAGACCAACTGATTCATTACGTAGTGCAGGTGGCGGAGGCTCTGCATTATGCCCATGCTCAGGGCATTATTCACCGTGATATTAAGCCCAGTAATATTTTGATAGATGGTAAATGGGCGTTATTGGCGGATTTTGGCTTGGTTAAGATAAGTGAAGATTCCAGCGAATTGACCAGCACGGGGCTGACCATGGGAACACCTGCTTATATGTCACCTGAACAGGCGCAGGGCAAACATGTTGACCAACGGACCGATATTTATGCTTTAGGGATTATCCTTTATAAAATTTTAACGGGAACTGTGCCGCATCAAGCCCCCACGCCTTTGGCGATTGCCATTAAACGTAGCACTGAGCCTATTCCTCCGTTGCATCTTACGAATCCTTATATTCCACTTGAGTTAGAACGAATTATTCGCAAGACTCTGGAGATTAAGCCCGAAGACCGTTATCATACGGCGGCGCAATTTGCTCAAGAGTTGCAATTAGTTAAGATAGACCCCGAAGGGACGCTGGTTCAGCCCAACCTGCGGACTCAAGGTGGCCTTCGCTCAACGGTTGTGCCTAATGACGAAGCAACCATGGCTTCTCAGGGGCGTTTGAAGAGTCAATCTGACCTACCCACTAAAAAGCAACCGTCCTATGTTATGGGTGGGGCAGCGGTGGTGGTTGTAATGTTGCTGTTAGGTGGACTGTTTTTCTTTAGTCGGTCAGCCGTAGTTCCACCAACCGTTGCGCCTAGTCCAACACTGGTCTCTAGTCTTAATATCCCAATGACTGTTGTTAATACCCCGTCACCTGCCCCCGATGCTGGCCCGCCTCGTGCGATGGCTCAAATCGATTTGGATATTTATGCTGGCCCTAGCGAAGTTTATGACGTGGTTGGTGGTTTGCCCCAGGGGAATCAAGTGGAGATTATTGGCCGAACTAAGGCAGCGGATTGGTGGCAAGTTAAACTACCCACTGGCATTGGTTGGATTAAAGCCGCGCCTGAGTTAGTGGCCGCTTCTCATGTAGATAACATTTTGATTGCGGTTGCCCCGCCCATCCCTACGCTCACTGTAACACCCACGCCGTTATCTACTGATACGCCTACGCCGTTACCCGCAACCGACACCCCAACTCCTTCACCCGCTACCGATACGCTCACACCATCCCCCGCGACGGCGACTCGTTCTGCTGGCCCCTCGCCGACAAAAACAGCCTCGCCACCAACCCCTTTACCTGACGGTCAATTTCGCTTGTTGAAACCGAACTCGGTGCAAGAAAGCGTTACAGGCATGGCCGCATTTGAATGGCAATGGACGAGTCCGTTATTACCCAACCAGGGTTTTGAAATCCGCATTTGGCAAGGGAACGAAGCCCCGCGCGGGGTGCATGACGCGGTGAATGACAATAAAAATGGGCGAATTGTGGCTTTACCTAACAATACCTATCGTTTAGAAACCAACATTAGCCAAGTAGGGGGCATTGATACGCCCTCTGGCGATTATAACTGGACAGTTTTATTAATTCAGCTTGACCCTTATAAAGAATTGGGGCTGCAAGCGCAATCCCCCAATATATTACGGTATGCTGCCCCTGGCCCTAGCGGTGGCGGTGGTAGCAGTGGCGGTGGTAGCAGTGGTGGTGGTGGCGGTGGTGGGCCGCGTTAGAACGGTGTTATGAGTTTGAATTTCTTAAGGAGTTTTAGATGATACGTTATATAACCCAATTTTTATTTGGTTTGATTTTGCTTCAAGGTTGGGGCTTCATCATGGGAACATCGGCTGTTTATGCCCAAGCACCGATTCAATTAGAGACTACCTCCATAGGTATGACCTCAACCGAGGTTTTGCCCCATGAGGTCATTGAACGGCGCACGGCAACCTCTAAACATTACCAACTTGGCCCCCAGCTCTATGAGGCCAGAATTAGTGCCGAATTATTACATTATCGGGATAAGCAAGGGCAATGGCAGGATATTGATTTGCGCCCCAGGCGGCAAAGGGATGGCTCTTTTCAGGTGGCGGCCAGTGAGGTGAAAATCAGCTTTCCCGCCAAGTTAGAAACTCGCCATGGTTTGGAGATTCAGGCTACGGTTTATCTGCCCACGCGAGATACTATTTCTGATTATAATACCCTGCCACTCATTGACGGTAAACCTGATTTAAGCCAAATTGCAGCGCGGGGGTTGCTGGCTAAACGGGTGCAAACTGAACAAACGATGTCGCTGGCGTTACAGTGGCAGCCTCAGCCGTTGCAATGGGTTACTGCGGCGGCAATAACAACGGTGGCAACGGCTACCTCTGAAGAGGTCATATATGATAGTGGGGCAATCCGCCAGCATTTTTATCCCAGGGCTGAGGGGTTGCGCCAAGTGCTTGAATTAGTAACTATTTCTAATGAATTTACTGCCACACACCTGATACAGCTGATTCGCCTTAATCTTCCGCCAACACTATATCGTGAGGGCTTAACGTTTTATAACCAGAGTGGGCAAGCCGTTTTAACGCTCATGGCGCCACAATTAACTGACCAGGCAGGCCAGACTTGGCCTCTCGCTTATCAACTTGAGCCAACTGAGACGGGGGTTGATTTAACCGTAACTATTCCTCTAACCTTAGCCCAGGCCTATCCGTTACAAATTGAAAGTGGCTTTCGGGTGCCGCGTACGTTGTTTTCAAATACCCTTCATGGCTTTCAACAAGCGGGGCAGATGTGGGAATGTCAGCCTAAGAGTGGCCTTTTTGCCGACGACGTTATGCGGGTAGGCAATCGTTCTGATGGCCAATGTGTGGCGGGGATTGAACGGGCTTTGGTGCAATGGGATATGAGTGCCTTACCGATAACGGCAGTGATTGCGTTTCAACCCGAATCAGCCATTCCCAATGCCGCGCTTAAAGGGAAAGTCCAAAGTGAATTATGGCATTTGCCCGCCAGTGATGGGGGCGGTGGTACCATAAGTGTCACGACTCATCGATTATTAGAACCCTGGGCGGCTGAGGCCACCACTTGGCAAACCCGAACCATGACCCAAAGTTGGACAGCACCAGGTGGCGGCAATCAAGATTATCTGGCGACGGCGGAAACAATGGCGGATATTTTTACCCAAGGGTCGCCCCAATATGTCAACCTGGGGTCATTACATAGTTTAGTGGGCGGTTGGCATACCAATGATGTTTTTGCTACGATTTGTAAAGGCGGTAAGAATTGTTACGGTGATATTAATCATGGGGTGATGTACCAAGCAGGCAATGAATTGTCTGGAAAGGATTTAGACCGTGCTTTTGCCAGAGGCGCAGTCTCAGAAACTGCCCCAAGTTTATTAGTCAGTTATTTTGATAACATTATTATGCCCATAGCGAATAGTTTGCTTACCATCCCCCGCGCCCCGTCACCCGATTCTTTTTTTGTTCGCTCTGAGATTAATTCCTCATGGAGTGCTATTGCCATTCAGCCTGTAGAAACCACGACTCGGAGTGATTATGATTTAGTTTTAGTTGATGGAGGTGCAACAAGTCCAGTGGGGAGTGCAAATATATTAGCAGCATTAGCCTCACCTAATGTTAAGATTTCACAACAACGGGGGACTAAAACTGATTTTATTGTTATTTCCCCCAAGGCTTCGCCTAATTTCTTGCTTGCTTGGGCGGTACAGTTTGATGGTATTAGTCCTTATTATATCAAATATATTACAAATACGCCTCGCCTCAATTTGGGCGATAGTAAGAATGTTACAATTTCTAAGAACTCGGTCATGCAAATGTATGAGTTAAATCTGACAGCAGGGATTAAGTATAACCTACGGCTAGATTACGTTTCTGGGACAGCCGATTTAAGCCTGGTTCTCTTTCCACCCAGCAAATCGCAAGCCTTTGCCATTCAAGACGCTTTAGATGTCATTGACGCGGGGACATTTGGCGAAGGCGAAAAGACAACGTTTATCGCCGCGCAGACGGGCATTTATGGTTTGGCGGTGTTGAATAATGGTCAAGGGAGTAGCTCTACCTCTAGCTTTAATCTGAAATTGCAGAAATATGTGGCGCAGAATTATTTACCTATCTTACTTAAACAACCCCCGCCTGCTCCTCCGCCCATTATTGTGCCAGATAATGGTGATTTTGAATTAGGGTTAGATAAATGGACGGCCATGAACCCAGGCAGCCCATTAGTTGTTACGTCAGTGGCTAATCCTGATAGTAGCTGTTTTAGCGGTAAAACGGTGGCTCTGCTCGGCACACCCACTAGCCCCACCGAACTCATTAACAACATTCCCATTAACCGTGAAGTTATTTTATCGCAACAATTTAATGTGCCAGCCAATGCCACTGAGCTAACTTTTCAGTATAAAGTGACCAGTTATGACATTGTGCAAAATAACAAAGGGATTTATGATTATTTCAGTGTGCGGATAAATGGGCTGGAACAAAATCCGCCAGGAAAAATAGGTAATCCTGCTCAATCCTTGCCACAAGAAAAGGTTTTAACTTCATGGAATTCAGGCTGCCAAACGGGGTCTATTGACATGAGTGTATATGCAGGCAAATCGATTACATTGGAGTTTGCGGTGCGGAATGGGGTGTGGAATGACCGTAATACTTGGAGTTTGCGGTGCGGAATGGGGTGTGGAATGACCGTAATACTTGGGCATATTTAGATGAGGTGAAAGTAGAGACCAACTAAATGGCCTTAACATTGAATTTAGCGGCCTGGGTATGATATAATGGGGTTATGTTAATTTAGTCATCGGATGACTTTGCATTAATTCAATCAGGTAGCAACCTGTCGGGAGTGTGACCATGTGGCGATTATTGGGTATAAGTATCATTGTTGTAATGTTATTATTGGCAAGTTGTAATAATGCTCCGCCGTTAACCATCACGGGGTTATGCCCCACGGGGCCAGGGGGTGATTGGGTGGTGATTCAACCTGAAACCTTCGAGTTTATTGAAGGCGCGCCGATAGATTTAGGCGAGCTTAAAGAATTTCGTTTTGTTATGGTTGCCAGTGACGGCAAAGCCCCCGAAACGATAACCTCATGTGCCTCGGCGGTGGTTTTTCCGCAAAATGAAAATTGGCCGGTCTATTCAACCTACAGTTATCACCAAGTGATTCGGGATATTGCCCAGCAATCATTGGTGTTAGATGCCAATTCCGTTGGCCGCGACCCCGTTTACGTTTATTTTGTGGGGCTTGATACCAAAACCCCCGCGGCTGAGGTCAATGCTTTACTTGGCCCCGCCGTCCAAGCGATTCGGCAGGCCATCCATCAAGCCGTCAGCGCGCCGCAGAGTGGTAATTTAGGGCAAGATATTACTGACATATTGCTTAATCAATATGCGGATGTAGTTAATTGGCAAAATATTATTGGCTACGGCGCGTTTTCGGTGCAGCCACAACATTGGCTCAATGGCGAGAGTCATGCTGTGTTTAGCCATAATCAAAGCATGTATTTGCGTTACGAGTTGCGGCGGATTCAACTCTA
>JAIFLK010000192.1 GCA_020049115.1 Chloroflexota bacterium
GGCAGGGCTTGTCCCTGCCCAAAACAGGGCAAGCACAAGGCATTGCCCCTACGAAATGACCACAATTTTTTAATCGGTATAAACTCTAATATCTTTTTCTTACGACTAGTATATCCAAACAGACAGGAATGTCTGTTCCACTACTGTGGGTAGGTCAGACAAGAATGTCTGACCATGTACTAAAACTAAATGGTCTAGTAGGGGCATAAAAGGAGGCTCATTATGGTCAAAGTAATCCCCTTACAATCAGGGGTCATGTTTAAACACATCTTTGGACAGGTGGATGTGTTCAAAGCCTTTGTGAAAGATGTCGTGGGCGTGGAGTTAAACATAGACCGCGTTCACATGGAGTATGAATATCCCAAACCGATTGGCTCGGTTAAAATAAAATACGATTTATTTGCTGAAGATGTGTCTCAGCGGGTGGTGGTGGAGATTCAGCATGTGAAGGAAGGTGACTTTTTTGACCGCTTTTTGTATTATCACCTGATTAGTTTGGCGGAGCAGGTGAAAGGGGCAGAAAAATATCAATTTGAGCAAGTGGTTTATACGATTGTAGTCTTAACAAGTGTTCCCAAGAATAAAAGCATTAACTTTAGTGTGGGCGTGAGTGGCATGAATCCTATCACCGAATTTGGCGAAATGGTCGAGGTTTATCCCCATCGGTTGATATTTTTATCGCCTCGTTTGGTGAATGAACGAACTCCGCCGTTGATACGGGAGTGGCTAGAGTTGATTAAGGATTCGTTAGACAAGGAAATAGATGAAACGGTACACCACCGCCCCATGTTTCAGCGTATTATTAAGGGCATAGAGCAAATGGAAATAGACCCTGGTACACTCGCCGAGATTAAAGATGAAAAGGCGTGGGAATATGTACAATCCGAAGCTCGTGAAGAGGGGCGTGAAAAAGGGCGTGAGGAAGGTGAATTAGTTGGCGCGCAGAAAGAACGCCTTAAATTAGCCCAAGCCATGATTGTTCAGGGCTTATCCCATGCCCAAATCGCCGCGATTATGGGCATATCCGCTAGAGAATTAGACGAATTACTGAATATAACCAATGACAAAGGACAAATAACCAATGACCAATAACAATTTTGAACTCATTAAAGAAGAAACTATTCCCGAACTAAATAGTCACGCCAAACTTTATCGTCATAAAGGGACAGGCGCGCAACTGCTCTCCATGCTCAATAATGACGAAAATAAAGCCTTTGGCATCAGTTTCCGCACCCCGCCGACAGATTCGACAGGCGTACCGCATATTATGGAACATTCCGTATTATGTGGCTCGCGCAAATATCCCCTGAAAGAGCCATTTATTGAATTGGCGAAAGGTTCGCTTAATACCTACCTGAACGCCTCCACCTACCCCGATAAAACCTGTTACCCCGTCGCTAGTCAGAATTTGCAAGATTTCTATAACTTGGTAGATGTTTATTTGGACGCGGTGTTTTATCCGTTGATTACCTCCGAGACGCTAAAACAAGAGGGCTGGCATTACGAATTGATGCAAAAAGATGAGCCAATTAAATATAAAGGGGTGGTTTTCAATGAAATGAAGGGCGCGTACTCCTCGCCTGAAGCCGTCATGTATCGTCATATTGGTCAATTGTTATTGCCCGATACGATTTATGGCGTGGATTCAGGCGGCGACCCGAAAGCGATTCCTGATTTAACTTACGAACAATTTAGGAATTTCTACGATAGTTATTATCACCCGTCTAACGCTTTCCTTTATTTTTATGGCGATGATGACCCCGAAAAACGGCTGCAAATTGCGGATAATTACCTCAAAGATTACGCTCACCGTGAGCCTGATAGTGGCGTAACTTTGCAGCCACCCTTTGAGCAGCCGCGCGAGGTTATCATGTCTTACGCGGCCAGTGATGAGGATGCGGCTGCCACCAAGAGCATGATAACCATAAATTGGCTGCTGCCTGAAAATAACAACCCTACCCTCGCCCTCGCCTTATCCATTATGTCCCATGCCGTTTTTCGTACGCCTGCCTCTCCCTTACGTAAAATTCTGATGGATTCGGGTTTGGGTGAGGACGTGATGGGCGGTGGGTTGTCGGCTTATATGCGCCAGATGACCTTTTCGGCGGGCATGAAGGGGGTTAAGCGGGCGGATGTTACGAAAGTGAGCGACCTCATTATGCAAACCTTACGCCAAATTGTGGCGGAGGGCTTGGAGGCCGATATGGTTGAAGCGGCTATGAATACGGTGGAATTTCGGATGCGGGAGTATAATACGGGTGGCTTTCCTAAAGGGTTGTCCATCATGTTTGATGCGCTCTCCACGTGGATTCATGGGCATGACCCCCTCCAGCAAATTTCGTTTGAGCGACCCTTGGCGGCTATCAAGGCTAGTTTAGCCGAAAATCCGCGTTATTTTGAGTCGTTGGTTGAGCAATATTTATTACAAAATAATCACCGTCTCACCCTCATCACCGAGCCAGATGCGGCGTTGAAAAATCGGGAAGAAGCGGCGGAAATCGCCAAATTAGCCGAGATTAAGGCCGCCATGAGCGAGGCGGAATTGGAGCGAATCATTGAGGAAACTTACCATCTGAGAGAGTCGCAAGATGCGCCCGATGACCCCGAAGTGTTAGCCCTCGTGCCAAGTCTTAAATTGAGCGATATTGACCGTCAGAGTAAAATTTTGCCGATTGCCGTGACCGAACATGACGGGGCAAAAATTTTATATCACGATTTATTTACGAGTGGCATTTTATATCTGGAAGTTGGCTTCAATTTACGGGTGATTCCTGCCGATTTATTGCCCTATATGTCGCTGTTTAGTGATGCTTTGTTACAACTTGGCACGGAGAAAGAGAGTTTTGTTAAGTTATTGCAACGCATTGGCCGTAAAACGGGCGGATTACGCGCCTTCCCTAGCGTTTCCTCTCAACGCCATAGCCCTGAAAGTTCGGCCTGGCTCTTTTTGCGGGGCAAATGTACCGTGCCGCAAACTGACGATTTGTTAGCGATTATGCAGGATATATTGCTGACCGTTAAGCTAGATAACCAAGAACGCTTTAAGCAATTGGTGTTAGAGGACAAAGCCAGCCGCGAATCTAGCGTGGTGCCTGGGGGGCATGGCTTTGTCAGCCGTAGATTACAAGCCCATTTCAGTGAAGCGGCGTGGGTCAATGAGCAGATGGGCGGGGTAGATTATATCTTTTTCTTACGCCAATTGGCGCAGGAAGTGGAGCAAAATTGGGCGGGTGTGTTGGCTAAATTGGAAACAATCCGTCAGTTGCTTATCAACCGTAATGCCATGATTTGTAATGTGACCTTAGATGAAACCAATTGGCAACTGGTTCGCCCTAAAATAGAGCAGTTCATGGCCGCATTGCCGACTCAACCTTACAATTTTGCCACATGGACACCTCAGCCTGGGATTCCCTTTGAGGGTTTGACGGCGGCGGCCTCGCAGGTGAATTATGTGGGCAAAGCGGCCAATTTGTATGACTTGGGCTATCAATTTCATGGCTCAATGTCCGTGATTACGAATTATGTCCGCACGACTTATCTGTGGGAGAAAATCCGTGTGCAAGGTGGGGCGTATGGGGCATTTTGTAATTTTGACCGTAATACAGGCGTGTTCAGTTTTGGTTCATATCGTGACCCTAATTTGTTAGAAACCTTAGCCAATTATGACCTGGCCAGTGAGTTTTTGCGCCACCTTAACCTGAATGAAGACCAACTCACCAAGAGCATTATCGGCGTGATTGGTGATATTGACACGTATCAATTGGCTGATGCGAAAGGTTATACTTCCATGATGCGTTATCTGCATGGCACGACGGATGAGGAACGGCAGCAATATCGGGCTGAGGTTCTCGCCACCAAATCGTATCATTTCCAAGCCTTTGCGGAGATTTTGGCTCAATTTAATCAGCAAGGCATTGTCACGGTTTTAGGTTCACCCGAAGCCATTAATCAAGCCAATGCTGCCCGCGGCGGCGAGTGGCTGACCATTACGAAAGTGTTGTAGGACTCATGGTGCGCCGACATCTTGTCGGCCCAATTCTAGCCGACAAGATGTCGGCGCACCGATTTGCCACAACCTGTGGCAAATGTTAAACCCTAACCAATAAGTAAAAAAGTTGACGTAATATTCCATTCCTTAACCACCGCCTAAAAGAATGATTTTTTACGCCACTATCAACCAACCACGATGAATATTACTAAAGAAAGTGCATTGCTTTACCATGAACAGGGACGGCCTGGCAAAATTGAGGTCATTCCCACCAAACCCACGAGCAGCCAATTAGATTTAGCCCTCGCGTATACGCCAGGCGTGGCTGTTCCCGTCTTAGAAATTGCTAAAAATCCTGACGATGCCTATCGTTATACGGCTAAAAGTAATTTGGTGGCCGTTATCTCCAATGGCACGGCGATTTTGGGGCTAGGCAATCTCGGCCCGCTCGCGGCCAAACCCGTAATGGAAGGTAAGGGTGTGTTATTCAAACGCTTTGCCGATATTGATGTGTTTGATATTGAAGTGGATGAAACTGACCCTGAAAAATTGATTGAAGTTGTACGGGCGATTGCGCCCACGTTTGGCGGGATTAATTTGGAGGATATTAAAGCCCCTGAATGTTTCGTAATAGAGCAACGCCTTAAGGCCATGTTAGACATTCCCGTTTTTCATGATGACCAACATGGGACGGCGATTATTGCGACTGCGGGGCTGATTAATGCCCTTAAGTTGGTTAATAAATCCATTGAATCGGTGCAAATGGTGGTCAATGGCGCGGGTGCGGCCTCCATTGCCTGTGCCGAGTTGTTTATTTTGGCGGGGGCTTTACGTCAAAATATTACATTAGTGGACTCGCAAGGGGTGATTTATACGGGGCGCACTAAGGGTATGAATGAATATAAAGCTCGTTTTGTTAAGGAAACGTCTGCCCGTACTTTAGCGGAGGCCATGAAGGGCGCGGATATATTTTTGGGCTTGTCGGTGGCGGATACGGTGACGGTGGAGATGGTGCAAAGTATGGCTGACCAGCCGATTATTTTTGCGATGGCGAACCCCGACCCCGAAATTAAATATGAGTTGGCAAAAGCGGCGCGACCTGATGCGATTGTGGCAACGGGGCGCAGTGATTATCCCAATCAGGTTAATAATGTGTTAGGTTTCCCCTCCATTTTTCGCGGCGCGCTAGATGTCCATGCCCGACAGATTAATGATGAGATGAAACTGGCGGCGGTGCATGGGTTGGTCTCGCTGACCCATGAAGATGTACCTGATTCCGTGCTGAAAGCCTATAATTTGGAGGCTCTGAAATTTGGGCCAGAGTATATTATTCCGAAACCATTTGACCCCCGCGTTTTGTTATGGGTTGCGCCCGCGATTGCCGAAGCAGCCATGAAGAGTGGCGTGGCGCGCCGTCATTTAGATTTAGATAGTTATCGTGAGCAGCTAGAGGCGCGTTTGGGCAAGGGTTGGGAGTTGATGCGCGGCCTGATTCATAAAGCCCGCAATAATCCTAAACGGGTGGTTTTTGGCGAAGGCGACCATCCACGCGTGATTCGGGCGGCGGCGTTGGTGCAAGAACAGGGCATTGGGCAGCCCATTTTATTGGGCGACCCTGCCAAAATTAAGCACCTGATTCAAGAGTTAGGGCTGAATTTTAGCCCCACCATTATTGACCCGATACCGAGTAAATATTACGATGGTTTTAGTCAGAAACTGTTTGAATTGCGCGGGCGCATGGGGTTGACCTTGGCGGATGCGCGTTTTTGGATGCAGCAGCGGCGTTATTTTGGCCCCATGATGCTGCTACAAGGTGAGGCTGATGCTTACATTTCGGGTGAAATGCACAATTATTTGGATATATTGCGCCCTGCCTTACAAGTGATTGGCACGGCCCCCGAAGTGCAAAAAGTGGCGGGGATGTACATCATGATTGTACGTAATAAAGTGTATTTCTTTGTGGACGCGACGGTCAACATTGACCCGACGGCGGAGGAATTGGCGCAAATTTCCATTTTAGCGGCGGAGGCGGTCAAGCGGTTTGATATTGAGCCGCGCTTGGCCTTGCTGAGTTTCTCTAATTTTGGCAGCAATCAACACCCATCGGCACAAAAAATGCGCCATGCGGTGGAAATTCTGCACACGCGGCGGCCTGATTTGGCGGTTGATGGCGAAATGATGGCGGATACGGCGTTATTACCTGAAATGATGGAGGAACTTTATCCCTTTAGTCGGGTGCGTGATGCGAACATTTTGGTCTTCCCCAATTTGGACGCGGC
>JAIFLK010000242.1 GCA_020049115.1 Chloroflexota bacterium
GAGGTGGCGGCCATGACGGGGCAGAAAGTCCGTTATCCGCAAATTTATCAAGCGGACGCGGGGCAAAATGGCGTGTTGAGTCGCCCACCCTTGAGCGAAAAGTTAGTGCTTGAAACGACTGAGCCTGAGCTAAACCCGCGCTTTGTGGCGATATTAGTTGAAGGGATTAAACTTGGCGCGTCGCCTTATTGGCTGCAACGCCGTTTGCGTTTGGCGGGAATGCGCCCCATAAACAACATTGTGGATATTAGTAATTATGTCATGTTGGAGATGGGACAACCTAACCATGCCTTTGATTGGGATGTGTTACAACAACGGGCTGCCGATTATACTTCCCTCCCTTTGGGGGGGACTGAGGGGGGGCAAAACCCTGTCAAAATCATCACCCGTTTAGCCGAGCCGCAGGAGAAGGTGTTGACGTTAGATGGCAAGACCCATGCCATGCCTGACTTTGCCATGTTGGTGACTGACCCGAAGGGGAATTTGAGCATTGGCGGGATTATGGGCGGGGGTGAGAGTGAAGTCAGCGAAACAAGTCAGAATATTTTGCTGGAGGCGGCGGCTTGGAATTTCATTAACATTCGCCGTACCAGCCAAGCCCTAAACATTCATTCTGAGGCGGGCTATCGCTTTAGTCGGGGGATTCACCCCGCGCAGGCCATGTTTGGGGCGTTGCGGGGGGCGCAATTATTGGTAGAGTTGACGGGGGGGCAGATTAATGATGACCCGTTGGATTATTACCCTAACCCTGCCGCGCCTGTGGTGGTTGATTTGCCGCGTAGTGAGGTCAGCCGCATGTTGGGCGTGGAGTTGAGTTTGAGAGAGATAAAACACATGCTCGAATTATTAGAGTTTCAGGTGGAATTGGTCACGGGGGAAACGAAAAAACCCCACACGTTACGGGTGACTGCGCCTGACCATCGGCTGGATATTTCAGCTGACCCCGCGATTGGGCGGGCTGATTTGATTGAGGAGATTGCGCGAGTTTACGGTTATGACCGTATTCCTGTGTCAGAAATTGCCGATGAATTACCGCCGCAACGCAATAATTTCGCGCTTGACCGTGAGGAAAAAACGCGTGATTTATTGGTGCAATTGGGTTTGCAAGAAGTCATTACTTACCGTTTGACGACACCCGAAGCGGAACAGCGAGTTTTACAGGGTTACGCGGCGGAAGGGGCGTATGTGACTCTGGCGAATCCTTCCACCCCTGAACGGCGGGTCATGCGCCACAGTTTGCTTAATAGTGTGTTAGAAGTGGTGGCTGAAAATAGCAAATACCATGCCCACATTTCTATGTTTGAGGTGGGGCATATTTATTTACCGTTACCTTCTAAAAATATTGATGGGGCGGAGGGTGATTTGCCGCAGGAGCAACGCCGTTTAGCTATCGTAATGACGGGGCCGCGGGCGGTGGGAAGTTGGCAATCCACTGACCATGAGGCGATGGATTTCTTTGATTTGAAGGGGATTGTTGAAGCCTTATTGGACGGCTTACATGGGGCTGAGGCGATTTTCATCCCGACTGAGAGTGCAGTTTATTACCCTGGCCGCGTGGCCGAATTGGTGGTGAATGGACAAAATATTGGCCTGTTAGGACAGTTGCACCCACTTTTGGTGGAGGCGTATAATTTCCAAGTGGCGGATAATCAGCCCGTTTTGGCGGCGGATTTTGACCTGGATTTATTGCTTAATCAACTGCCTGATGGACACATTACGCAACCTGTCTCCCGTTTTCCCGCCGTGCAACAAGACATCGCCTTGGTGTTAGATGAGACTGTCTCGGCTGACCGCGTGTTGACGTTGATTAACCAAAGTGGCAAACCGTTGCTTTTAGCGGCGGATTTATTCGATGTGTTCCGAGGCGAACAACTCGGCGCGGGCAAAAAGAGTTTGGCCTATCGGCTGACTTATCAGGCCACCGACCGTACTTTGAATGATAAAGAGGTTAGCAAGCAGCAAGAAAAAATTATCCAACGGTTAGAGCGTGAGGTTGGCGCGAAGTTGCGGGGTTAGACGAGTCTCTTAGTCATCCGATGACTGGTAGTCATCGGATGACTAACCCACAAAAAATATATAAGTCTTATAAAATGATCTTACTATGAATCAAACCACGAACCAATCAGCCCAATTTTACACCCCTCCGCCTCTTTCATGGGCGGCCAAACATTGGCTACTTTTCATTAACTTTTTCTTTCTACTCTACTTTGGCCTGCCTATACTCGCGCCAATCTTAAGAGCCTATCAGTATGAATTACTGGCCTATCCCATTTACAAAACTTACAGCTACCTCTGCCACCAACTGCCCTCCCACTCCTACTTTATTATGGGTTATCAAGTTGCTATGTGTCAACGCTGTTTAGCCATTTACATCTCTATGTTTGTGGGTGGATTACTTTTCAGTTTCGACCTGGTACGGCAAAATCTACGCCCATTAAGTTTCAAATGGTATCTCCTGTGCCTCGTGCCAATGGCGGTAGACGGCGGCATGCAACTCATTACTGAACTGACGGTGGTCATTCCTATCCTCGTTTTCTGGGTCATTGGCGTTATTTTAATTGGCCTATTTGGATTCATCTTAACCCACTATCGCCACTGGAATTGGCAAATCAGCGTATTTTTGGCCGCGGGGCCAGCCTCATTACTCTTCGTACAGCTTATGGAAGGTTACGAAAGTACATGGTGGCGGCGTTCACTCACCGCGCTAATATTCGCCATTGGCACAATTGGGATAACTTATCCTGAACTTGAAGCCGATTTTAAGCGTAAGCCACTTGAATAAGGCCATTTCTGGGCTAAGAACTTCTCCCTGATATTTGCGTCAATTCTATTTTTCCCCTAAAATCCCGTCATTCTTAAAGTCACCTGATTTGTTGGAAAATCCATGCTTCGTTTTTGCTGTCAAAAATTACTTTACGGCTTCTTAATTCTTAGTTTTATCATCAATCCCTTCATTTATATGGGCAATTTATCGCGCCATGATAATTTGCCTGCTTATCCCGTTCTTATTTTTAAGACTAACTCCGCGCACTTACACGAATTACAAAAAACTTTTGCGCTACTACGACTAGACTCCCATATCATCTTGATAGAGCAATCCTCCGCCAAGTACGAAACCACCCTCCCTGATTTTTCGGCCCATTTCCTGCATGGTTTTAATGATGTTTTACATGCCTCGTTTAGTTTTAAGCTATCACCCAATATGCCCTTGCTGGGTGTATTAACGCAATTTAGCTTAACTATCAAACAGATTGATTTACCTTTCCCCGATAAACCCCCGATTTTAGCTCTTTAGTTCATCTCCAAACTCTTACATCTACAACAAGGCCAGCCATTATAAGGTTTTGAACCTTATCATCGCTTACACCTCAGCGCGTGAAAATTTTAACCCCTGTGACAACAAGGCCAGCGATTATAAGGTTTTGAACCTTATCATCGCTTACACCTCGCGCGTGAAAATTTTCCGCCTCACTTACCTTTTCTATCCTATTAAAAAAATATATTACGGAGAATAACTTCATGAAACTCGTACAGTCTCTACTGTTTGCGTGTTGTTTCTTGTTCGCTTTAACCTGGCCGGTGATGGCTCAAGAACCGAATAATCAAAATGTAACGCTCAATTTCAAACTAAACGCAGGTGACAAAGCTGCCACTTGTAATCAAAAATATACCGGGTTTGGCTCAGTCCCAACCACCACCGTTGAATTTGCCGATTTACGTTATTACGTTTCCAATGTCCGCTTAATCAACCAAGCAGGTCAAGAAATCCCTCTTAACTTGTCGCAAGGAAGCACTTGGCAATATCAAAATGTGGCCTTGCTTGATTTTGAGGACAAAAGCGGGCGTTGCAGTGAAATTGGCACTACCGCCCTGAACACCACCATTAGCGGCACCGTCGCCACCGGCAGTTATACGGGTGTAATCTTTAATTTAGGTGTTCCCTTCGCCCTGAATCATCAGGACGTGACCAGTGCCACCGCGCCGCTAAACCTGCCCCCGTTATGGTGGAATTGGCAGGGAGGTTACAAATTCATACGGGTTGATATGTACGCCGACTCCCCCATTACCAATAGTTTCTGGCCGATCCACTTGGGCAGTACGGGCTGTAGCTCTGCTAACGGCTCAACCCCGCCCGCCGCGCCCTGTACCAATCCCAATTTGCCCGAAATTCGGCTGAATAAGTTCAACTTTACCCGTGATACGATTGTGGGTAATATCGCCACTCTCTTAACCAATGTTAATGTTAGCACCTCCACCTCCACCCCTAATGGCTGTATGTCGGGCCAAACCGACCCTGATTGTGTCAAATTGTTTCCCAATTTAGGGCTTTCATTGCAGACAGGCCAATGTATCAATGGTTGTGCCGACCAGAAATTGTTCCAGGTTGAATCTCCCGCCACCAAAGCTTATCTCCCCCTGATTATCCGACAAACTGCCGCTGACACAACCACCCTAGATTTACGCTTTGCCATGAAAGTGGGCGACCAAACGGCCGCGTGTAACCAAAAATATAGTAATATTGGTTCAGCTAAATCCACCGTAGATTTTGCCGATTTGCGCTTCTATGTGTCCAACATTCGCCTCATCAACAGCACAGGCAATGAAATCGCCGCCCCATTAGCGGCGCATGGTGGCTGGCAATATCAAAATGTGGCCTTGTTAGATTTTGAAAACAAAACAGGGCGTTGTAATGAAATTGGCACCACAGAGACCAATAACATCGTTAAACTAACATTACCGCAAGGCCAATACACCGGTATTAAGTTTAATTTAGGTGTCCCCTTCACCCTCAATCATCAAAATGTCACGAGCGCAACCACGCCGTTGAACTTGCCTGCGCTATGGTGGAATTGGCAAGGAGGTTACAAATTTGTACGCTTTGATGTATATAATGACCTTACGCTCAATAATTTTTGGCCGATTCATTTAGGCAGTACGGGTTGTGCCTCAGCCAATTCACAGACACCGCCAACTGCGCCCTGTAGTAATCCTAACTTACCTGAAATTACATTCAGCAACTTCAACGCCACTAGCCAAACCATTGTGGCCGATATAGCAACAGTTCTTAATGGGGTAGATGTGAGTACGAGTGTCCCTCAACCCTCTGGCTGTATGTCGAGTAAAAGTGACCCTGATTGTAATAATTTATTTCCCAATTTAGGTCTCTCTTTGGAAACAGGCCAGTGCATTAATGAATGTAAAGACCAAAAACTGTTCCGTCTTGAGTAATTTTTACCACCTGTAAATTATTAGGTGATAGCAATGGAGTCCAAAGCCGTAGGCTTTGAGCAGTGGGACAAAGCCTACGGCTTTGGACTCCGTATCCCCGATTTATTTACAGGTAGAATTTTTAAGCCCTGATAACGTTTGAAACGTTATCAGGGCTAACCTCCAGTGGATTGTTCATTTAGTTTCTGTAATATCAATCAGCCCTTATAAGGGCTATACTAAAAATTAAATAAACAATCCCCTAGCTAGGGGAAAAAATAACATGCAAAAATCATTACAATTAGTTGCAATCATGACCATTGCCCTAACAGGCATGGTTCATTTAATCATCGCGCCCCAACATTTTAGCCATGCCCCCGCGCATGGCCTTTTTTTTGGCGCGCTGGGGTTAGCCCAACTCATTTGGGCAGGGCTATTTTGGCGCGAGCCAAACCGCCCACTCTATGACATCGGCATGAGTCTTTCAGGAGGTATCATTTTATTATGGCTCTTAACTGAGTTAGCGGTGGCTCCCTTTTCAGACCATGCTCACCCCGTTGATTGGTCACTTATTGTTACCAAATTAAGCGAAACTGTCGCTTTATTAAGCCTAATGGGGCTAACCATGCCGACCAAAAAAGTGCTGGCGGAGGGATTAGCCCTAGCGGTTATCGCGAGTTTGGCCTTATGGGGCAGCGGCTTGGCCTTACAACAAGTTGCGCCACAATTAGGGCAGGGGAGCGCGCCCCATGAACACAATGCGGCTGAAACTGCGCCCCATGAACACAATACGGCTGAAACTACACCTCATGAACACAATGCGGCTGAAACTGCGCCCCATGAACATGACGCTGAAACTACACCTGGTCCTGAAACTTCATCTGAACATGCCCATACCGAAGACACGCCGCATCTTCATGCTACAACTTCCATTACGGCCACGCCACATGCCCATACCGAAGACACGCCGCATCTTCATGCTACAACTTCCATTACGGCCACGCCACATGCCCATACCGAAGGCACGCCGCATCTTCATGCTACAACTTCC
>JAIFLK010000234.1 GCA_020049115.1 Chloroflexota bacterium
GGCAGGGCTTGTCCCTGCCCGCAATGGGGGCAAGCACAAGGCATTGCCCCTACAAAATGCCAACAATTTTTTAATCGGTATAAACTCTAATCTATGGCTTACTCACTCACGTTAGGCACAATCTCATTTCTCTTAGCCGTTATCTGGGGTGGGCCGCTGATTAAATTGTTGAAACAATTAAAAATAGGCAAAGAAATCCGCGTCGAAGGCCCGACCACCCATCAAGTTAAAATGGGAACACCCACCATGGGCGGTTTGATGATAGTCATTCCCGTTTTTGTCATTACGGGCGTGTTGAACATTTCTAACTTGATAGGCCAAGTCAATTTGATAGGCCGTTCCGTTTTAGTGCCGATGGGGGTACTGGTGGCCTTTGGGACATTGGGCGCGGTGGATGATTTGCTCGGCGTTAAATGGCTTAAAGTGGGTATGTTAGGCCGTTATAAATTGCTCTGGCAACTTATTTTCGCCACCGCCACCGCCTTATTTCTCCACTATGGTTTAGAATTACGAAGCATGGCTGTGCCAGGGATTCAGCAGAAGATTGAGATAGGTTGGTTTTACATTCCCGTCGCCATCTTCATTATTGTCGCCACCTCCAACGCCGTTAATTTGACCGACGGTTTAGATGGGTTAGCGGGCAGTATTGCTGCCGTTGCCTTTTCTGCTTATGGTATTATTGCCTTCATGCAGGGTCAAATTTGGCTGGTAGCCTTCATCTTTACCGTTGTCGGCGCGATTTTGGCCTTTCTTTGGTACAATGCCCATCCTGCCGAACTGTTCATGGGGGATACGGGGTCGCTCTCCCTCGGCGCAACTCTCGCAGTGGTCTCCCTTATGACGGGGCAATGGCTGTTATTAGCCGTAATAGGCTTTGTTTTTATGGCTGAAGCCGCTTCTGTTATTTTACAAGTCGCCTATTTTAAGCTCACGGGTGGGCGGCGATTATTCAAAATGAGTCCCTTGCATCATCATTTTGAACTCCTCGGTTGGTCTGAAACTCAAGTTACCCAACGTTTTTGGTTAGTCAGTATTTTATCCGCCATGTTAGGAATTGCCCTTGCTTTGATATAAATTGCCTAGTTCCAACTTGTTGGCGGAGTGACCCACGCCCTCGTGAGTCACAAGGAGTTAGCACGAGGGCGTGCCAACTCCGCTTTAATCCGTTTATTCGAGTAATCCTGTTCTTAATATTACAAACCTTTTTCAGGAGCATCTAAGAGAAATGAGAGCCTTACACGTATCTTACGCCAAAAATAATCCCAAACGCCGCACTTTCCCAGAGTTAGTGCCTACACCCGCAGAACGTGAAGCCACCCACCGCGCTGCCTTAGAGTTGGTTGCCTTAATTGATAAAAATTTATCGCGTGGCATTTGCCACTATCGTGATAGAACGGGGCGTTTACTCACCACGTTAGATGAAGTAATCCATGCCATTCTTAATAATGATTTAATGTCATTGGGGCAGGCTGAAGTGGAACATGTGTGGCGACCTAAAGAATTAGCGGCCTGATTTTCCCCTAACGCAAATTTATCCTATAATGTCTGTAAAATGGCTTATATTAGCTAGGCTTAGTGATTGATTCACTGATGTCTTTGTTTTTTATGCCAAAAACTTCTTAGGGCATTCAACTTTGGCGAACCTCGACATTTTACAAAATTACAAAATATTGATAGTTGGTTTAGGGCAAGAAGGCACTGCTTTAGCTACCTATTTAGTCAAACATGGCCTCATTCCGACGGCTACGGATATTCAACCGATTGAAAAATTAGGGCCTAAAGCGACCTCTTTAGCAAAATTAGGCGTGCCATTGGTTTTAGGTGGACATCCTTTGGTTTTGCTAGATGATGCTGATTTGATATTTGTTAGCCCTGGCGTGCCATTAGAGATTCCGTTGCTGAAAGAAGCACGCCACCGCAAAATCCCCCTCACCACCGAAACTCGGCTCTTTTGCTACCTCTGCCCCGCTCCCATTTATGCCATTACGGGTTCTAGCGGTAAATCGACCACCACGACCTTACTGGGCGAAATTATGAAAGCCAGTGGTAAAACTACCTGGGTAGGCGGTAATATTGGCCGCCCTTTGATTGACGTGGTTGATGACATTAAACCCAATGATGTGGCCGTCATGGAACTGAGCAGTTTTCAGCTAGAATTTTTCCGCCCTGAATTTAATAAAGGGGCTATCAGCGAAACGCTCGCGCCACTCTTGCAAGGTTGGAGTCCACCCTTAAGTGCATTGCTAAATATTACTCCAAATCATTTAGACCGTCACCCCTCCATGCGGAGTTATGTCCGCGCCAAGCGCGCCATTGTCGATTTTCAAGGGCCAGATGGTGTGGTGATAATGAGTTTGGATAATGATGTCACCCGTACCATTGGCCGCCAATTTAACGACAAAGTACGCTGGTTTAGCACCGAGGAAGAGCAACTCAATGGGGCATGTTTATATCAAAATCATGTGGCTTTAGTTGACCCCGTAGGTAATCATCACCTGATTATTCGGCAGGATAAAGCTAAATTACTGGGTAAACATAACTTGAGCAATATGATGGCTGCTTGTCTCATGGCACGTGAGGCGGGGGTAACGGTAGCAACCATGCAACTGGTTTTGGCCTCATTTACAGGGTTATCTCACCGTTTAGAGTTGGTGCGTGAATTAAATCAAGTGAGTTATTATAATGACAGCATCGCCACAACTCCTGACCGCGTGATGGCCGCGTTACGTTCCTTTGAAAAGCCTGTCGTGCTACTCGTGGGCGGGCGTGACAAAAAGTTATCATGGGAAGAAGCCACACGGGTCATTGTCCATAAGACCGAGCATGTTATTTTATTTGGCGAGTCTAAAGCCATGATTGCCGAAGTGCTAGAACGGGCGCAACGGGAAATCACCACCACCCAAACGCAAGTTCATTTACGGGATGATTTAGCCGAAGCGGTCAAATTGGCGGCAGAATTAGCTCAACCCAATCGAATTGTTCTCCTTTCGCCAGGTTGTGCCAGTTACGACCAATTTCATAATTTTATGGAACGTGGTCAGCAGTTTAAAGAACTTGTATTACAATTAACGGCCTAGACCATCTGGTAAGACCTTATAGATTGCTAAAAATGTAAGGTTTGTTGTGGAATGGAGGTAGCCATGCTAACCGAAGTTTTAACCCCAACAGCCATATTAACAAATGGTTATCAAGATGACTCTTTATTTCTTGAGAATGACCCTTTTCCTTATGGTTGGCGTAATATCAAACATATCGCTCCTGACGGCACTGAGGAATGGTCTAAAATTCCCCTCACTCCCGAAGATTTTTTCAACCCGCAACTGGGAGATTACATGCCCCAAGACCAGCGACATGCCAAGTTAGGAATTAACATTCATGACAAACTTGAAAAACATCTGCCAAGCATGACGGTGTTGTTTGATACCAAAATTTTATGGGGTATTCGTGGCTTGCGTGAACCGTTTCCTGATGTTACAGTTATCCCTACGGTGGTAGAACTTAAAACGGCCAGTTTTAGTTGTAAAAAGCATAAGGTGCGCCCTTGCTTGATTGTTGAGATTATGTCACCGCAATATGCAGGTGATGATACCACCAAAGTAGAAATTTATGAACAGGCGGGTGTAACGGAATATTTTATCATTAATCCCCACTTCATGAAGGAAGAGAAACCCCTGGAAATTATCGCCTATCGCTTGGTGGGGCAAAAATATCAGCCTATTCCTCAAGATGAAGCTGGACGATGGTGGAGTGAAACGACCCAAGTTTGGTTCACCCATGATATGACGCAACGGCAACTGGTTCTCTTAGATGGCACAACAGGCCAACCCTTATTGACCAATCTTGAAGAACAGTCCGCCCGCCACGCGGCCGAAGCCCAGGCCCATGTAGCTGAAGCTCAAATTCATATAGCCGAATCCCGCGCCCAAACCGCCGAAGTCCGCGCCCAAGCTGAAGCCCAAGCTCGTGTCCAAGCTGAAATGGAATTAGTCCAACTTCGGGCTGAATTAGCCCGTTTACGCGGACAATAAAAACGGGAGTCCAAATCTTTAGATTTGACTCTAACAAATCTAAAGATTTGGACTCCATATCACCAAATTTTTTTATCCAAATTAGTAGACATAATGTTGTAGTTGTCATTTTTAGACATAAAATGGAGTCCAAATCTTTAGATTTGACCACCAAATCTAAAGATTTGGACTCCGTCCTACAGTGACTTTGCATGGAAACATCTAAATCACCTGAAACACCCACCCTGGATTATCTCGTAGTTATTACGATAGCCACCTTACTAACCGTAGGATTAATGATGATTTATAGTGCCACCTTTGCCCTTGGTTATCAGCAACATGGGCAGCCCACTTACTATTTTAACCGCCAATTATTATGGGTGGGCGTGGGTTTATTGGCGATGTTGGCTTTTGCTAAAGTGGAATATCATACCTGGCGACAATTTTCCATCCCCATCATGGCCTTAACTTTATTACTAATGTTATTGGTTTTAATCGTCGGGGACACCCATTTTGGGGCGCAACGGTGGCTCTTCAAAGGCTCTATCCAACCATCTGAATTAAGTAAACTTGCGATTATTATCTACATTGCGGATTGGTTGGCGGCCAAAGGCAAACAAATTCGCCACCTTAGCTCAGGGTTAGTACCATTTGGAATTTTAGTCAGTCTGGTCACGGGTTTAATTGTCTTACAACGCGACCTCGGCACGGCCATTTTAGTCACCTTAACGGCACTCTCCATGTTCTTTATTGCGGGCGGCAATTTACAGCAAATGGCTCTGAGTGGCCTGTTAAGCGGCGGCATTTTTACCATGTTAATTTTATCTTCGCCCTACCGCATGGCTCGTTTTGTGGGCTTCCTAGACCCGCTCAATGGCGACCCATTAGGTAAAGGCTACCAAATTCGTCAAATTTTGATTGCCCTGGGGTCAGGTGGTTTCACGGGGTTAGGGTTAGGCGCAAGTCGCCAGAAATTTGGTTACATTCCTGCCTCGCATACGGATGGTATTTTTGCTATTTTAGGCGAAGAATTAGGGCTAATCGGTTGCATGTTCGTGCTGGGCCTGTTTGCTTTTTTAGCCTATCGTGGCTTCAAAATTGCCCTCGCCGCGCCCGATTCCTTTGGCACCTTGTTGGCCTGTGGCGTTACATGTTGTCTCATTTTTCAAGCGGTGGTTAATATTGGCGTGGTAACGGCCTCATTTCCTTTTACGGGGATTCCCTTGCCTTTTATCAGTTTTGGTGGTTCATCTATTGTTATCAGTTTGGCGAGTGTGGGCATTTTATTGTCGGTTTCCCGCCGCACTATGCCCGAAAATTTAACTAAAAAAGAGAGTACCGATGCGGCTCATCATTTCGGGGGGGGGTACCGGGGGACACGTCTACCCAGCCTTGGCTACCGTACCCGCCCTAAAACAGCAGGGCGCACCGCTTGACCTGCTCTGGGTGGGCAGTCAAGGCGGCATGGAGCAGGAGTTGGTTGAACGGGCAGGCGTGGCATTTACCGCCATTTCGGTCATCGCCTTGCGTGGCAAAAATCCCCTGGCCATGCTTGCGGCTATTTGGACATTAATTCAAGGCTATCGCCAAAGCCTTGCCCTCATCCAACAATTTCAGCCAGAAGCAGTTTTCGTAACGGGAGGTTACGTATGCGTTCCCATCACCCTCGCGGCGCGCCGTTTTGGTGTTCCCGTTATCATCTACTTACCTGACATTAAGCCTGGTCTCGCCATTCAATTTTTGGCCCGTTTTGCCACTCGCGTCGCCGTTACTGCCCCCGCCGCGCAAGCCTTCTTTAAGCCCAATTTAACCGTGGTCACGGGCTACCCTGTACGGGCTGAGTTGCTTGACTCCACGCCTCAACGCAAAGCCGAGGCACGCCAGCAGCTTGGCTTATCGGCTGATGAGCCGACCTTATTGGTTTTTGGGGGCAGCCGAGGGGCGCGCGCCATCAATCAAGCCATCACCCGTGACCTAGAGGCTTATCTCCAGATCAGCCAAATTGTTCATATTACGGGCATGTTAGATATTGATGAGGTCATGGCTAAACGCCAGAAATTAGCTCCAGAATTACAAGCTCGTTACCATGTCTTTGCCTATTTGCATGAGGAAATGACCGCCGCGTTATTAGCGGCTGATTTGGTGGTATCCCGCGCGGGTGCAAGCGTGTTGGGTGAGTTCCCCGCGATGGGGTTGCCTTCCATTTTAATCCCCTATCCTCATGCAGGCGCGCATCAAACCT
>JAIFLK010000028.1 GCA_020049115.1 Chloroflexota bacterium
TTAGGCAATTCCGCTTGCAATTCACTCAAACGGCGAGAGTCATTGCGCCGTTGCTCCTCAAAATAGGTCAGCGAATGAACACGCTCCTCCATATAATGTTGCAATTTATCAAGGCGGTCTTTGACCAACGTGGCCTCTTTATGCAAGCGGTCATAATCATGCCGCGCCACCGCCAATTGCTCCTCATACCGTTGTCCCTTATCCAATTCGCGGTGCAAATTCGTAATGGCTTTGGCATGGCTGTCCAATTGCGTTAACACGCCACCACTCGCTTGATACCGTTCAGGCGTTACATCTTCTGACGAGTTGCCCTGATTTTGCATGGCCGCGAATTGCGTTTGCAATTGTTGCAACTGGCGGGCTTGCTGTTGTAACTGGGACTCTTGGAGTTCGATTCTTTGTTCAAGTTGCGCTATAATGGATAAATCTGTTGGGTTCATCCCGCCTATTGTAACATGAAAACGTGAAACGTGAAACGTAAGCCCTTACGTTTGGCGGTTTACGTTTTAAAACATTTCAGCCCATGGAATTGAAAATTTATCTCCGCATGGTAGCCCAAAAATGGTGGTTAGTGGTCATTGCTTTCGTCGTCACCTTTGCCATTACCGCTTATTTCACCTTTAGCCAAATTCCCATTTATGAAACCACCGCCACCTTTTTGGTTGCGCCAAATGTCTCCGATGTGCGGACAGATGTTTCTGTTTTCAGCTTATTAAGTACCCGTTCCGAAATCGCCTCAACGTATGCGGAGGTTGCCTCTAGTAATACCATTAAAAAATTAGCCACCGATAAGCTGGCGATTGCCAACGAATTAAGACCCTTTTTGCAGATAGATAGCCAACTCATGGCGGGTACATTGGTCTTAAGAATTACGGGGCAAGGCACTCACCCCGAAATTGTGCGTGATTTTACCAATCAAGTCGGCACCGAGACGATTGATTTCACTAAAAAACATTACACTTCCTTCGCCCTCCAACCCCTTGACTCAGCCCGCCTCCCCCAGAGACCCATTCGCCCCAATGTTCCCCTCAATTTAGCCGTTGGCGCGGCGGCGGGTTTATTGCTGGGCGTGGTGTTGGCCTTCTTTGCCATTTATCTGCAAACGCCGAGTGAATAATATACTACACAAGATAACAAGCTCAATGACCTAAAAGTGAGATTATCGGGGCCGAAAACCGTTTGGGTAGGCAGTATCTTGAGGGATTCTTCATGAATTTCATTTGCCCACCCCTCAGTAAGTTTTTGAGCCATGCTAATTAATCGTTCTAAATAATCTTCTTCAAAATCATCTATGCTGGTAAGAACCAAAATTTCTTTAGAGGTTTTTTGTATAATCTTAAAAGGTAAAATACTTGAATTAATATATTAGAGTTTATACCGATTAAAAAATCGTTGACATTTTGTAGGGGCAATGCCTTGTGCTTGCCCCCATTGTGGGCAGGGACAAGCCTGCCCCCATTGTGGGCAGGGACAAGCCCTGCCCCTACGAAAATCATTAAATCGGTATAATGTCTATTGAACAGGTAGGATTAAACTACTTATTTTTCTTGTATTTACAATATCATTGTATTCTGTATAGTTACTTTCTGCGGAGTCTTCAGTGATATTGTCAAATTGCCCACTGCGTAAGGTGAGCTATAATTCAGGTTCACTGATTTTTGTGGGGCTAAAATAACCGCCTTTTTTAGCATGAGATACATTTATGATGAAGAGTGACATGGGAAGGTCTTATCTGTACAGTAGCCTCTACGGGATAGCCGACTCCTGGCAGCAACTATATTGCTAAACTATTACGCCTGTTGTTGATTGGTGGTTCATCCGTCAATGATGGGCGTTTTTATGCTTTAAAATGGTCATAAATTGGAGTGCAAACCGTTAGGTTTGTCACACGATAAATAAGCAAAGCTGAATCGTCGCACTCCTGTAAAAATTCCCCCAATAGCCATGTAAGCGAGAGAAACTTATGAAATTAAACGCCATGATTCGTCCATCGTTATCTATTCTTATTAGCGTGAGTGTTTTATTCATCGCCAGGTTGACCATGTTTGTGCCAACCGCCCTGGCCCAAGGGCCAAATCCGTTAGACCCTAGTTTTGGGGTGGGGGGTATTGTGACAACTGATTTTGGGGGTAGTAATAACAGTAGTGGTGCCATAGCGATACAAAGCGATGGCAAGATTGTGGTAGCGGGTACTAACCATAATGGGAGTAATAATGATTTTGGGGTGGTACGTTATTTTATTACAGGAACGTTAGATAGTAGTTTTGGGATAGCGGGCATTGTGACTACTGCCGTTGGGAGTAGTCATGACCAAGGTGAAGCCATCGCGATACAAGTTGATGGCAAGATTGTGGTAGCGGGTAGTAGCCATAACGGGAGTAATAATGATTTTGGGGTGGTGCGTTATTTTATTACAGGAACGTTAGATAGTAGTTTTGGGACGGGGGGCATTGTGACCACTGCCATTGGGGCTATTTCTGAAAGTGGTTATGCCATGGCGATACAAAGTGATGGCAAAATTGTGGTGGCGGGGTATAGTAATAATGGGGTCACTCACGATTTTGCGGTGGTGCGTTATACTATTACGGGAACGTTAGATAGTAGTTTTGGGACGGGGGGCATTGTGACCACTCCCATTGGGAGTAGTAATGACATTGGTCGTGCGATGGCGATACAAAGCGATGGCAAAATTGTGGTGGCGGGGTTTAGCAATAATGGAATCAATGATGATTTTGCGGTGGTACGTTATAACAGTAATGGGTCATTGGATACGACTTTTGATACCGATGGCAAAGTGACCACTCCTACTAGTAGCGGTTCTAACGAAGGTTGGGGGGTAGCAATACAAACCGATGGCAAGATTGTGGTGGCGGGGCATGGCAATAACGGAGCTAATTATGATTTTCAATTGGTGCGGTATAACAGTAATGGGTCATTGGATATTACTTTTGATAGTGATGGCAAAGTCACCACTCCTATTGGCAGCAATACTGAGTTTGTCCGTACGATGGCGATACAAACCGATGGCAAGATTCTAATGGCGGGGTATAGCAATAATGGGAGCAATGATGATTTTGCAATGGTACGCTATAACGGTAATGGGTCACTGGATAATGGTTTTGGGGTGGGGGGCATTGTGACTACGTCTATTGGCAGCAGTGATGACCGTGGCCAAGAAATGGCAATACAAAACGATAGCAAGATTGTAGTGGTGGGGTATAGTTATAATGGGAGCAATAATGATTTTGCAGTGGTGCGCTACATGGGGGATAGTTGTTACGCCACGCATAACAATGGCATAACGGTTTTTTCGAGTACCAATGCCTCGGCGGTGCAGCAGGCCGCAAGTGCGGCTAGCGCGGGCGATACGGTGAAGGTGGCGGGGTATTGCGCGGGGGTGCAGAATATTTTAGGGACAAACCAAACGGTTAATATTACGAAAAGTATAACCATGCAAGGCGGATATACTCATACGACTTGGGCGTTTAACCCTAGCCTGTATCCGACTACGTTAGACGCACTCGGCCTGGGGCGGGTGGTTATGGTCACGAATACAGGGGTAATGGGTCACTTGAGCAACTTAAAAATTACCAATGGGGTGATGAGTGATACAGCAACTTGCCCTAGTGGATGTGGGGGGGGCGTTTTTGCGGCGAATGATTTAACTTTAACAAACATGACCTTTATCAGTAATGCGGCCAGATATAACGGTGGCGGGGCATATAGTGAACACAGCTTAACCATAGGAAATAGTTATTTCAAGGCCAATAGTTCTGCGCGACGCGGTGGAGGGGTAGGGTCTTCAGGCACAACTCTGGTCATTACCTATACCACTTTTGATAATAATTTCACAAGCCATCCTACAAATGGTGGGGGAGGTGCAGTTTGGGCTAATGAAACAACAACTGTATTAATTAATAATGCAATTTTTCTTAATAACACTTCGGCAATTGCAGGCGGTGCAATAGATTTGGAACAAGATGGTTTTATTAGTGATAGCTATTTTGAAAATAATCAGTGTACTAGTTGTAGTAATTATGGTGGTGGGGCCATTTATGTTAGCCGTACCTTAGTTTTAAGTCAGTCACAGTTTGTTGGTAATAATTCGCAGGCAAGAGGCGGGGCGATTTTCTTTGACTACAGGTCTATCGGGTCCCAAAGTCGTTTAGTCAATACCCTGTTTGCTAACAATCATTCGGTTAGTTCAGGCATGGCGTTATACATTACCACAACTGGCATCGTAGAAATCATTCATACCACTATAGCTAGTTCTACTGTTGGTGTAACACGTCAGGGAATTTATATGAATGGTGGCACCTTATTTATTACCAATAGTATTATTGCTAACCAATTTCGTGGCTTGCATCAGAACAATGGGGTTATATACCAAAATTACAACCTTTTTGCGGGTAATGTGACTCCCATCACTGGTACGGTTAATAGTGGCAGTAATTCTATTACGGGTACGGCGGCCTTTTATGATACGACTAATTACACTTTGACGGCCTCTAGCATGGCAGTAGATAAAGGGATAAATCTTAATATTACGACTGATTTTGAGGGCGAGCCGCGCCCACAAGGGAGTATGCCTGACATGGGGTATGATGAGTCGCCGTATAGCAATGCGCCTGATTTAGCCATTGTGAAAACGGTTAACCCAGGGAGTATTACGTTAGGAAATACGATAACTTATACGATTGCCTTTACGAACATAGGCAGTGGCATGGCAAATAATGTTTATATTACAGATGTTATGCCGATTAGTTTAACCAACCTAACTTATACCCAAAGCGCGAGTGTCTTGCTTACCCTAACTGTTAGCGCGCCCACTTATAGTTGGGCGATGGCTAATTTATCCTCTGGTCAAAGTGGGCTAATCACCATAACAGCGTATGTACCCGTAACCAGTGGGGTGAGTTCAATCGCCAATGGGGTGCAAATTACCAGCACGAGCGATATTACGCCGAGTAATAATGTGGCGACAGTGACCCTTAATATTACTTCTGGTAATTGTTATGCCAATCTTAATGGTACGGTTTATAATAGTTCCTCGCCTGTGGCCTTACAACTTGCCGTCTTGAATGCTAGTCCTGGTGATACCGTTAAGGTGGCGGGAACATGCGCGGGGGTTATCGTGCCATTTGGCACGGGGTTGACCCAAACCCTTTATATTAGCAAACCTTTAACCATTCAGGGGGGGTATACGGCCACAAATTGGACGACCTCTAGCTCAACTAATATTACAACCATTGACGCGCAAAACTTAGGGCGGGTGATTTATGCCATTGCTCCCGTAACGCTGAGTGACCTTACGGTGCAGAATGGCTTGTGGACGGTAGCAGGTCAGCATGGGGGGGGGATTTATACGAATCAAGCGATTACTTTAACTAATGTTATTGTTCGAAATAATGGAGCTACGGGGTCAAATGGCTCTGGTGGTGGGCTTTATGTGAATGGTGGCCTGGCGAGAGTTATTTCCAGTACATTTAGAAATAATAACACTGATAGTAGTGGCAGCGGTGGCGGGGCGTATTTTCTTAATAATGCGCTGGTGACTCAAAGCACGTTTGATGGCAATTGGGGGCCAATTAATGGTGGCGGGGCTTATTTTAACACGGTGGCACAGGTTATTAGCAGTTCCTTTACTAATAATCAAGCGAATAGCAGCGGCTTCGGTGGGGGAGCTTCTTTCAATGGTCAGGCAATGGTTACGGCTACAACTTTCTATAATAATCTGGCGCAATCAGGTGGCGGGATTTATCACGAAGATAAGGCCATGACTCTGACCAATGTGCTGCTAGACCGTAACTGGGTTTTATCATTTGGCGCGGCGATTTATAATGGTTCGCCCGCTACCAGTGAGATTCATATACGCCATACCACCATTGCTAGTCCGACTTTAGCCTTGCATGAAGCAATTTATAACAGTGGCTCTGGGGCGATTTATATTACCAATAGTATCATTTTTAACCATGATACAGGGATTTACGGCGGGGGGACAGTTATTGAGGATTACAATTTGTATGATAATGTGCCGACGATTGGGGTTGCTTTGGGTGTTCATTCATTGATAGGCCCTGCGGCCTTTGTTAATCCTATAGGCTTTAATTACGATTTGACGGCGGCAAGTGCGGCGGTGGATAGAGGGATTAATTTGGGTATTACGACTGATTTCAATGGCGATGTGCGCCCCTTTAACTTGGGGATTCCTGACCTGGGCTATGATGAGTCGCCGTTTACGGCGTTGCCTGATATTGCGATTATTAAAAAGGTGAACCCAGGGACTCTGACGGCGGGGAATGGCGTAACCTATACGATTGCGTTTTCTAACGTGGGGAGTGGGGCGGGTAATAACGTTTATATTACGGATATTATCCCTTCAACTTTAGCGAGTGTCACTTATACGGCGAACATTCCTGCGGTCACGAGTTCGGTCATGGTGTTGGGCTTGACTTATAGCTGGAGTATTCCGACGTTAGGGGTGGGGCAAGGAGGTATCATTACCATTACGGCGCAACTGCCTGTGACGGCTTCGGCGGGTATGATTGCTAACACGGTGCAGGTGACGGCGACGGGGGAAACGTTGGTGGGGAATAATAGTGCGACGGCGAATCTGTTTGTGGTGTTAGGGAGTTGTTATGCGACGGCGGATAATGGGGCGACGGTTTTTAGCAGTTCTGACGCGACGGCGGTGCAGTCGGCGGTGGGGGCGGCGAGTGTGGGGGGGACGGTGAAGGTGGCGGGGACATGCGCGGGGGTGCAAAGTAATGGTGGCTTCATGCAAACGGTTTATATTACGAGGAATGTGACGTTACAGGGTGGTTTTCTGCCGACGAGTTGGATAACGCCGAGTTTGGCTAATGTGACTACGTTGGACGCGCAGGGTGGCGGACGGGTGATTTATGCGGTGGGTAGTACGGTGAATGTGTATGGGTTGAAGATAACCAATGGGGTGGCGGTGGGCGCGGGGAGTGATGGCGGGGGGATTTATGCGCCGAGTTCGACGGTGACGTTAAGTGGTACGTTGGTGATTAGTAATGTGGCGGGGGGAAGTGGCGGCGGGATTGCCAGTAATTTTACGGTAATTTCGCTGAATAGCGATTTTATTAATAATACGGCGCAAAGTCCAGGCTCAAATGGTGGGGCAATTTTGGCGAGTGTAAATATTACGGGGGGAAAATTTCAAAATAATTGGGCGTATGACCATGGCGGGGCGATTGATGGCTCATCGATTGTGGTGACTGGGACGAAATTTGTTAGTAATATTGCCTTTTTGGGGCATGGCGGGGCGATTGGTTCGGGGGGAACGGTGAAGGTAACGAATAGTTTTTTTGAACAGAATCAATCGGCGGCAGAGGGGGGCGCGGTGGCTAGTTTTAATAGTTTAACGGTAGCGGATAGCCGATTTATCGGTAATTACGCCATGCAAAATGGTGGGGCGATTTATGGCGGAACGACCACCGTGATAACTAATTCTGTAATATTAGGTAATTCAGCCAACTTGGGCGGGGGGCTACATAGCATGGGCAGTGGGCAATTGATTAATGTGTTGTTGGCGGGGAATAGCGCGGGAACTGATGGCGCGGCGATTTATCATGGGGGATTTGCTAGTTTAAATATCCTACATGCCACCATCGTGAGTCCGTCCTTGAGTTCTAAGCAAGGGGTTTTAAATATCCTACATGCCACCATCGTGAGTCCGTCCTTGAGTTCTAAGCAAGGGGTTTATGTGGCGAATGGGACGGTTAATATTACGAATAGTATTATTTTTAACCATGCCATTGGGCTGGAACAATTTAGCGCGGCAATTATTAATGAAAACTATAATTTATTCTTTAATAATACAACTAACCGTGTCGGTGTGGCAACGGGGGCGAATAGTATAACGGGTAATCCTGATTTTCAGAACCCCATGGGGGGGGATTATCATTTGAAGTCCACGAGTGCGGCGATTGATATGGGGATGAATTTGGGGGTGACGACGGATTTTGAGGGGCAGATTCGCCCTCAAGGGGGTGGCTATGATTTGGGTTATGATGAGTCTATTTTTAGTAATAGTCCTGATGTGCGGATTGTTAAGACGGTCAGCCCTGCCTCCGCCATGCCTGGGGATATGATTACCTATACCTTAACTTATTCTAATGTGGGGAGTGGCTTGGCGAATAATGTGCGGATTACGGATATTATTCCGCCTGGGATTGTGTTGCCCATGACGGTGAATACGCCAGCAGGTGTGGGGCCGATAGCAGGGTTTAATTATGTTTGGATGGTGAACCCTTTGGCGGGTGGGCAGGGTGGCGTGATTGTGTTGCAGGGGCAGGTGGCGGCTTCGGCATCAGGTTCAATTGTGAATACGGCGCAGATTACGGGTAGTGGCGATGTGACGCTGACCAATAATAGTTCGTCAGCCACATTAACGGTTATTCCGTTGCAGACTAATTTAATGGTGAGTAAGGTGGTTATGCCGACCACTGGGGTGGCTGATGATATTGTGACGTATACCTTAAGTTTTATGAACCAGGGGCCGAAGGCGGCGACGAATGTTATTTTGGTTGATGACTTGCCGATGGAGATAACGGTGTTAAGTGTGAGCATGACGGGAACGATGTTGACCCAAAATGTGAACGGGAATCGGTATGTGTGGCAGGGACCCTCTTTGCCTGTGGGTGCGAGTGGATTAATTACAATTACGGCCCAAATTGCCTCTAGCGTGGCGACCAATACGACCATTGTCAATCGGGTGATGATAAGCGCGACGGAAATGGATGCGAATATGGGCGATAATGCGGCTTTGGCGGTGGTGACGGTGGGCAATCCGCAGGCTGATGTGGTGTTGACCAAGACGGTGACTCCGTTGGTGGTTGCGCCTGGTGAGGCGGTGACGTATACGCTTGAGGTGAGCAATCATGGGCCTGATACGGCGACGGTGGTGTTGCTAAATGACCATATACCGTTAGGATTACGTAATCTTGCATGGCAAGCGAGTGGTATTACCTTAACCCTTAATCCAGGGAGGTTGTATAGTTGGCGGTTGCCGAGCATGCCCGCAGGCAGCGCGGGGGTGGTGACGGTGACGGGGGTGGTTGACCCGAATTTGGGGCAGCGGATGTGGCTGACCAATACGGCTTCGATTTCAACGGCTACGCCTGAAACGGATATGACGAATAATGTCGGGGTGGCAATGGTGGAGGTGGTGCCGTTGGTGGCAGACCTGTGGCTGATAAAAACGGCTTTAACACCCATGGCCTTGCCAGGGGAGTGGGTGACATATACCGTAGAATTTGGTAATAGTGGCGCGGGGGTGGCGCGCGGGGTATTGATTACGGATACCATGCCGAGTGAGCTAATTAATGTAAGCTATATAAACAATGGCGCGCCGATTACGCCGAGTGTTGATATAACTTACAGTTGGCAGGTGGCGAATTTACCGCCTGACAGCGGCGGGATTATTACGTTGACGGGGCAGGTGGAGCCGACTACATTGGAAACTAGTTTTGATAATGTGGTGGAGATTAGTACGGCGGTAGATGAGGCTGATGTAACGGATAATAACAGTGTGGCGACAGTCATGGTGCCAGGATTGCCATTAGTGGGGTTTAGTGAGTCTAGTTATGAGGTGGGCGAGGCGGGCGGCTTGGCGGTGATTACGGTGACATTAAGTCAACCCTGGCCTAGCGAGGTTTCTATTGATTACGAAATTTTAGATAATACGACGTTGGCAGGGGCGGATTATCTCATGGTGATGGGGACGCTGGTTTTTACGCCTGGTGACATAGAGCAGAGTTTCACGGTGCCGATTTTAGATGACGTGGTGGCGGAAGCCATGGAATTGGTTGACCTCCAATTAAGTAATTCTGTTGGGGCGGTGCTGGATATGGCTAACGCGAATTTGACTATCTTAGACAATGACGCGGGCGGGGTGAGGGTTGCGCCCACCGCGATTGAGGTGACGGAGGGTGGGGCAACGGCCAATTATCAAGTGAGCCTGACCAGTGAGCCAAGTTCGGTGGTGACGGTGACTTTAATAAATGTTAATGGGCAAGCGACCATGACTCCGCTGGCACTCATCTTCACGCCGACTGATTGGAATATTTCGCAAACCGTGACCGTCAGCGCAATGGATGATAATGTGGTAGAAGGGATTCAGGCTGAGGTCATAAATCATAAGGTGGTGACTGCTGACCCCATTTATGCGGCGATAACTCTGCCTAATGTAATCGTAACGATAAATGACAATGATATGCCGACGGTGGCATTTGCTCAGGCGGTTTATCAGGTGGCAGAAAATGGTGGCCAGGCGGTGATTACGGTGCGTTTGAGTGCAACTCCCTGGGTGACGGCGACGGTGGATTATGCGACGGCGGATGGTACGGCGGTGGCGGGGGTAGATTATGGGGCAACGCAAGGTCGCTTAGTTTTCTCACCAGGCATTACTCAGGTGAATTGGACGGTGGCAATTATAGATGACGTTTTGTTAGAGAGCAGTGAAACTATTAACATGGCGTTATTTAATCCCACGAATAGCATTTTGGGCAGCCCTGATTCGGCGCAGCTCACGATTTTGGATAATGAGACTCCCACTACTTTAACCCTGACCCATAATGGCGCGACGGCGTTAGGCGAGGTAACAACCTTTACCGCGACATTGGCGGGTGGTAGCGGCGGGTATAGCTATAGTTGGGATTTTGGTGATGGGCTGGTTATTACGACAGGAACGCAATTTTTTGTTAGCCATGAATACCTGGCGCCAGGCAGTTATCAGGTGACGGTGACGGCGACGAATGGCATGGAAACGGTCACGGATATATTAACGATTACCATTACTCCGTCTGTGTTAAGTGATTTATTGTTGGTGAAGCAGGAGCTTCTCATGTCTGTTCCTGTGCATCAGGGTGAATTTATCACCTATCGGTTGACCATTTTGAATGTGAGTAATATTATGGCGAATAACGTTTATATCACCCACACCTGGCCTGTGGGGGCGGATGGTCAGCCCGCGTTTTATGGTTTTGCGCTCAATCGAACCATGTCGCTTTCGGTGTTACAGGTGACGAATCAGACGGCTAATCCATGTCAGTTGCAACAA
>JAIFLK010000085.1 GCA_020049115.1 Chloroflexota bacterium
CATTTCCATGTGGAGTCCAAAGTCGCGCCCATGTTGGTTACAGGGTCATATATCAGTTGGATTATTAAAATTAGTGATAAATATTTAGAAGCGGGGCGGTTATCGCGTTGGCGCATGTCTCCTTCACTGCCACCTGATGAAGGCTTGCAAGCCGTTTACAAATATGCCGAATTGTATCATCAGCCTATCACCAATGAAACCGCCATCTTGCTAAACCAACTTTGTTTATCTGACCCCTTTTTCATTTCCTGTGTAATACAGAGCAATTATGAGGACAAAGATTTAGCCACAGCGGAGGGGGTAATTAACACGGTTAATTACGAAATTACCGACTATGAATCAGAAATGGTCGGCACCTGGTCGGAGTACATTCGCCTAACCTTGCCGAAAATTAACGATGTGCATAGCAAGCAAATTTTGTTACATTTGAGTAAATATAATGACCGTGAATGGACTCCCAAAGAGGTCAAAGATGCCTTACAATTAGAAATGTCCGCCGAGAAAATTCACGAAAAGTTACAATTGATGGTGGACTCTGATTTGATTGACCAGGGTTCATCAGACTTTCGTTATCAGGGGTTACAAGATGGGACGCTTTATTTAATTTTGCGTCATCGATTTGAGGAGGAAATTACCAGTTTTGCCCCTGATTTGCGAATGGATTTTCGCCAGGAGGTGGCCGCGTTGAAGCGAGATAAACAACGCTTACAAGGCATGTTAAATAATCTTTCGGGGAAAATGGCTGAGTATCAATTAGCAGTCAAATTTCGCAGCGAAAAACGCTTTTCTCTGTCAGATTATTTCAGGGGAGTGACTGACCAAACCCGCCTAAATATCATCGAGGTGCAAACACGGGTGCCATTACAACGACCTGACGGCAAGCTAATGGAGTTAGATGTGGTGGCGGAGTCGAGTGATGGGCGGGTGGTTTTGGTGGAGGTGAAGAAATGGCAAACGCCTGTTGGGGTCAATGTTATCGCTGATTTTCAAGAGAAAGTGGCAATCTACGCGGCGCAACATCCTGAAAAGATTATCCTGCCCGCGTTTCTTTCTTTGGGTGGATTCACCGCTGAGGCACAAGAACTTTGCGCGGCGCATGGCATTGGCCTGAGCGAGCGCGTGTTTGATGATTTTTAATAATTAGCCCGCCATTATAAGGTTTTGAACCTTATAATGGCTCATCTATTCATTAAGACAAAAAATCCATGACCATTCAACATAAAGATAACCTGACGGGAGTCGTTACGCCGCATGGCGAAGTGATTTATGAACTTTTTGGGCGGAATAGCGGCCATGTCGGGCATAGCTTGGCGCAAATTACCTTGCCACCAGGCGGGGCAAGTTTGTTTCATTATCATCCGATAGCGGAGGAAAGTTATTATATCTTACGGGGTCGAGCCAAAGTGCGCTTGGGTGATGAGGAGACGATAATTAGTGCGGGGCATAGCGTTTTGATTAAGCCGCCCACGCCGCACCAAATTAGTAATGCGGGCGATACCGAGTTGGAGTTTCTCGCGGTGTGTGTGCCTGCGTGGGAAATTAGTAATACGGTGGTAATAGAGTAAAACAGTTAGGACGCGGATAGAGACGGATTAACGCGGATTTTTCTTTAGCTTTTAAAATCCGCGTTAATCCATCCTATCCGCGTCCTAATTCAATGTGCCTAACAAAAGTTGCCAGCCAAAAAACGCGGCCATGCCGACCACAATGGTTAAAAGTAAATTTTGGCTAAACCAGCCGACTCCCGCCGCAACCAACGCGCCGATTAAATAGGCATTGGTGTAACTTAGCTCAATGTTTGTACCATGCGGCATTAACACGGCGGGGACAATGATGGCCGTGAGTACGGCGGGTGGCACATAGCGTAATGCCCGCGCCAAGAATGGCGGAAACTCCACTTGACCCGCGAGGGCGAACATGGGGTAACGAATGAGAATGGTAACTAAGGCCATGCCAATAATAAGATATATTTCATTCATGGTTTGTTTTATACTGCGTATCAAATGAAAATTACACTTTTGACATAGGAGTCCGCAATCATTTGCGGACAGCCCGCAAAGAATTGCGGACTCCAGATTGTTACTATTGCTGTTCTATGGTTTCGGTCAACATCCCCGCGCCAATGCCCGCGAAAGCGGCTAACATCAGGCCAAGTTTGTGGGGCAAAGTGAAGGTGAGCAAGGCCACGCCACCCGCCACGATAACGGTAGCCCACATGGGTTTATTTTTAAGGTAGGGCATGACCATGCCGATGAAGGTGACGGGCATGGCAAAATCTAGCCCCCAGGTTGCCAGGTTGGGTATCATTTGGCCTAGTGTGAGGCCAAGTAGGGTACAAAATTGCCAATTAAGATACATAAATATGGCCGAGCCGAGAAAATACCAATGCTTATAAGGGGAATTATCGGGCTGATAATAACGGTTTATGGCGACAGCAAAGGCTTCGTCGGTCAGCCAAAAGGCGAGGGGGATTTTCCAGCTTTGGCTTAAATGTTTAACATATGGCACGAGGGTGGTGGCGTACAATAAATGACGCAAATTAACGACAAACGTAGTCAGCACAATCATCGGCCAACTTGTGCCTGCTGCCAATAAGGTTATAGCGATAAATTGCGATGAGCCTGCAAAGACAAAAGCGGACATGGCGAGTGCGCCCCAAAACGAGAGGCCACTATTCATGGCGAGTGAACCGAAAATGATGCCAAAGGGAATTGCCCCAATGATGAGGGGCGTGGTGTCCTTGACTCCCGCTATAAATTCTGATTTGATGGTGGTTTTAGTCATAATTTCTTAATCACCCGCGCGGGATTACCTGCCACCACCACATTAGGCGGCACCGCTTTTGTGACCACTGCGCCCGCGCCCACCACCGAATTGATGCCCACCGTCACCCCTGGCAAAATAATTGCCCCACCACCAATCCAAACATTATCCTCTATGACAATCGGCTTGGTGGTTTCCAAAAGTTGAATCCGTCTGACTGCGTCTAACGGATGTATCGCCGTGTAAAATTGCGCGGCTGGCCCGACCATGACATTATGACCAATATGCACTTCATTATTATCCAAAATGACACAATTAAAATTAAGATAACTATTATCGCCGAGATAGGTATGGCAACCGTAGGTGCATTGAAACGGGGCTTCAATGAGCGTATTTGTGCCTAACCGACCCACTAATTGTTGCAAAATATTTTGTTTTTCGAGGTCATCTTGACTCAGATTATAGCGATACATTAAATTTTTAGCCCGTTGACGAATGGCTTGTAATTCGTCATCCATAAAGCTATATAACTCACCCGCCAACATTTTTTCATGTTCGGTCATCATTATCTCCGCCTACAAAATAATTCCACCTGTAACTAAATGGAAGAATTTAGTCATCAGGTGACTTGAAGTCACCTGATAACTAGCTACAGGTAGAAATGATTTGGTTTTTTAACCGACTTTCATTATAATCAACGCAACTTTTATCATGGTGAAACTTTGAATGAATGTAACATCTCACAAAATTTTTGTACTATCCGATAGCATTGGCACCTCAGGTGAGCAACTTTCTCGTAAGGTTATGTCACAATTCCGTGAGGCCAAGTTAGATTTACAGGTTATATCACACATTCGTAATATAGAGCAACTAGAACCTATTGTTAAGCAAGTGGCCGAGGTGCAAGGCACGTTGGTCAATACCTTAATGAACGGGGAATTAAGCCATGCCTTGCACGAATTGGCGCAACAATATCAACTGTATGTGGTGGATATTGTGACAGATTTCTTAAGCCGACTCTCCGCCGTGACGGGCATACCACCCGAAGGCAAACCAGGGCTATATCGGGAGTTACATGCGGCCTATTTTCGCCGTATTGAGGCCATTGAATTTACGCTAGGTCACGATGACGGCGTAAATTACAAGGGATTATCTAAAGCCGAAGTGGTCTTGACGGGGGTTTCACGGGTGGGCAAAACGCCCCTCAGTATGTACATGGCAATGCTCGGTTGGAAAGTTGCCAATGTGCCTTTGGCGATGGGCGTGACTCCGCCTGAAGAATTATTTCATCTTGAGCGTGAGCGCGTGATTGGCTTGACGATTGACCCTGACAAATTATTACAACATCGGCAGCATCGGCAGCAAAGTTTGGGCGTGACGGGTAAATCGGATTATAACAATTTAGCGAAGTTATATGACGAATTGGATTACGCCCGCAAAATTTTTCGGCGCGGCGGCTTTCGGGTGTTGGACGTGACCAACATGCCGATTGAGGCGAGTGCTGATAAAATTGTGAATTGGGTGACGCGCCATTAGCCTGCCCCATCTTACCATAATTACGTTATTTAGGCGAGTTGATATTAAAGGAGCTAGAGTATGAATGACCAAGAATTAAGAAACCAACTGGTGAATATGCTGATTGTGCGGCAGGCACACATGGATTTTGAGGACGCGGTAGCGAATTTTCCGCAGGAACAGATTAACACCAAACCCGCCAACTGTGAATATACATTTTGGCATTTATTGGAACACCTGCGAATCTGCCAAAAGGATATTCTGGACTATATCATTTCTGACCATTACACTGAGTTGGCTTTCCCTACTGGTTTATGGCCTGACCGCGCCGCGCTGACGGACAAGGCGGGCTGGCAAGAAACCATTGAGCAATTTTACGCTGACCGCCAACAATTGGTAAGCCTGATTAATGACCCGAACACTGATTTATTTGCGCCCTTGCCCAATAGCGGCGAACATCGGCACAATATCTTGCGGGAGATTAACATTATCGCCAGCCATAACGCTTATCATACGGGCGAGTTGGCAAGTTTACGGGGCGTGATGGGATTGTGGCCTTAAAACCAAACAGCCGTTAGTCTCATGTTGAGATTAACGGCTGTTTGGTTTTTAAATGCGGTTAAACATGGCGCAATGTTTCAACAAAAATCCCCACAATCTTATGGCTTTGCAAAATCATATACTCATCAAAATCAATCGAAATTTGGCTATCTTCTAATTTCAAAAACTTCCAATTACTGCCCGTTGTCACCACGCCTAAAATATAGGGGACGGCATGGGACTTTTTGGCATTATAAAGTTGCGCCGCCAACATTTCAGCCATGCATTGGGCGTACCCTGATTTAATGTTTTCGTTTTTAGCCTCCACCACGCAAATAACGGGAGCTTGCAAAAAAACTTGGTCAGGTGAATCGCTCATCAGATAATCACAATAGCCATTCAAACTGCGACTTTCATCTACCGAAAAATCAACGCCCGAAAATAAACTAACCTTACGATGAAGCTGCTGCCAGACCTCCACCAAAATGGGGGCAATAATCAATTCGGAACGGGCTTTTTCGGTATTGATGTTCAAAGCTAACGATACCGTAAGCTCTAGCATTTTCGTCAGTTCAGGGCTGATAGACACTTCAGGCACATGTTTGAACAACGATTCACCTGAAACAACCGTAACCTCAAATTTCGCCAGAATATCATCAACCGTTTTAAAGTCACTGTAAGCCATAATTTCACCTGTTTTTGGGATATTTATCAAACACAAAATTAATCATAGCCTGACTAACTCCAACAAGCAAATCTAAATTATTACCCTTAACATTATGTATTTGCATTAAGGGTGTCGCGGGTCAATCCCCGTCGTAAAGAGCCAACTCAAATCGGAGTTATTATAGCTCATAGATTTACCTTGTTTCATCAAATCAAGGGCATACAGTTTAAGCGAATCAAACAGGTCATGTTGAGCAAATAATTGAGTGGAGTGCGCGGCCTTAAACAAGCGAATCGGCCAGTTATGCCAACTTTGCCCCGCTTTAGGGTTAGGCAAATAGCTTTTGCGCTCAACCTCCCAGCCCCATGAGGCCGCAACAAGTTGCACACCCTTAAGATATTTCGTCATAAATTCGGCATCTTGTTTAAGTTGGGCAATTTCACCGTCATAAACCGTCCATTTAAAACCATACGCGCTGCGATGATTGATGGGAAAAACCCACCAATCGTAATGGCTGTAATGAAAGCGTTCCCAATCATTTTTGGCTGCCCACGCCTCAAAATCGGCAATTTGATGATGGTGCGCCTCTTTCAATTTTTCCAGGCCAACAAATGCAGGGTCAGTATTAAATATCATAAAGGTTTTCCTTTCTCACTAGGACTTACGCAGAACCCTCACCCCGACCCTCTCCCACAGGGCGAGGGAGTAATACTTCCCTCCCTTTGGGGGGGACTGAGGGGGGGATTACTGAGGGGGGGATTTTGCCTTTTTGCGTAAGTCCTACTTACTTCTTACTTCTCACATTCCTCTCACTCCGTCAACGTCCCCTTCGTACTTGGCACTTGCCCCGCAAGGCGTGGGTCATGTTGCACCGCCATATCTAAGGCGCGGGCGAGGGCTTTGAAAATCGCCTCAGCGCGGTGATGGTCATCGACTCCAGCCAAAAGATGAACATGCAGATTAAACCGCCCCGCGTGTGCCATGCTCTCCAGAAAATGGGGAATCAATGACGTGCCAAGCTGCCCGATGCGCGGCGTGCTAAATTGCCCTTGAAAGACAAAGTAACCTCGTCCACTTAAATCCACCGCCACCAACGCGAGGGCTTCATCCATTGGCACAATCGCTTGCCCCATGCGGACAATGCCTTTATAATCGCCCAACGCTTGGCCGAAGGCGCGCCCTAACACAATGCCTACGTCTTCAACAGTGTGATGTTCGTCAATGTGTAAATCCCCCACCGCGTGAACGTCCAAATCAAAACGGGCATGGCGGGCGAGGGCGTGTAACATGTGGTCTAAAAAGCCAACGCCTGTATTGACGTTGGCTTGGCCTGTGCCATCTAAATTAAGGCTGATAGTAATATTGGTTTCACCCGTTTGGCGGGTCACGGTAGCATTACGGTTAGTCAAGAATTAACTCCTTTAAGTTATTAGGATGGCCTAAAATAATACTGGCTTTACTTTCTTCTAATACGGTTCGTAAGGCGGCTCTATCTAACGCGCCAACTAAACAGCCCGCCGCCGTGCAAGAAATGGTTTGATGTGCCGCCCGCGCCGCTTTAATATCGGTGGGATTAGAGCCAACATAAGCCATTTGCGTCGGGCTAGGCTGCATCCGCCGCGCCGCCTCTAACAAAAGCCAAGGGTCAGGTAAATCCTTGCCTTTGCCTTTTTGCATATCCTCTAACGCCACCACCACCGAGAAAAACGAATCAATTTGGCGGGCTTTCAGCGTATGTTCCACTTCATAACGGGGACGATTGGAAATCACCGCTAAGGCGACTTTTTGTTGCAATTGAGCCAAAAGCTCACGGTCAATGATTAACGATTCATGCTCAATATAGCCCGTACTCTGCACTAAAACGGTTGGCTCTTGATATATTGTTTCAAAGAGTGACGCACCGAGATAAAGCTCTTGAAATATCCGCCCGACCAGATTAATTTTGGTAATCTCGCCACTGGCAACCACCAAATGACGATTTTTATCAGGCAAAACGGCATAGACCCCATCTAAACCGCCGCCTGCCGCCATCGCTTTATAAGCCAGAGTTTTAACATCTTTTTGTCGCGCTAAATCCTCTGGCAAGATTTTGAGACGGGCCGAGGCCATTTGCAAATAAGCCAACATGGCTGGCACATGGAAACGTATGGGAAATGTAACCACTGGAACGGTGGGAATCAGCGTCACCATGTAGGCAATGCCCGCCCGCGCCAAATCCCAATAATTGGAAAAACCGCCGACGCGTTGCAACCAAAAAATATCCTCGGTTGATAAGAGTGATTCTTTCGATTTGGGTAAGCCTAACGCTTGCTCAAAATAGGTTTGCACCGTCTTTTGGACAACTTGGTGATAAGATAAATGGACATCTACTAACACATCACTTAAGGAGAAAATTAAGGTATCAATGTTTAACTTAGGCCGATAATCGTAGGTCATGCTATCCTCACTTGCTTGTAATTTTTACCATATTAAATCATTAAAGTTTTAAACTGAATTAATGTCCTTTTAGCTTAATCCTTTGCGGCGAAAATGGCAATTATGGGCAGTGAATTTCGTAACTTGAAGGCTCATAAACACGAAACCCCCAAGAAGTGTTAAACTCCTTGGGGGCTTTGTGCATTAATTCAACCTTACCTACAACTCTCGCAACGCATCCATCAAGCGCGCCATCTGCTCAGGCCGCCCAATGCTGAGGCGAATCGTGTCGGTGAGGCCATGAGAGTTATAGTAACGCACTAAAATGCCCTGTTTAGCCAACTGATTTTTCAGGGCGGCTGCGTCCTTGCCGATAACCCGACAGAGAATAAAATTGGCCTGACTAGGATAGGGCTGTAACCACTCAAATTGTTGGAGTTTCTCAAAGGTTTGTTCCCGTTGCTTAATCAATTTCGCCACATTTTGCAATAAATAGACGCGGTCTTCCAATGACGCTAAAGCGGCAAGTTGCCCCGCCACATTCACATTGTAAGGTTGCTTAAGTTTCCATAAATGCGCCATGAGGTCAAGCGGAAATGCCCCATAACCCACGCGCAAACCCGCCAAACCCGCCCATTTACTAAAGGTTCGTAAGA
>JAIFLK010000189.1 GCA_020049115.1 Chloroflexota bacterium
GGGCAAGCACAAGGCATTGCCCCTACAAAATGTCAACGATTTTTTAATCGGTATAAACTCTATTTAATAGGAGTCTATCATTACCCATGACTGAAACATTAAAACTTATTCCCCCCAAATTTGTGCCGCCGTTAGATGAAAAATTTCGTCCCGCCGTCTTAGCTAACCGTGCTTTTCAACAAGAAGTTGCCGACTCAGGCGTAGCCGTTCCCTTAATTTTTGGTTTGGAAGGAGCTAATAATACGTTATCACGTTTTGAAACCAACGTTTTCCCCGCCAATCACCCGCGCGCTGCCGCGAACCTCAGGTATGCTGAACGATTGCTTAAGTTTTTGTTATGGCAACGCGGCGGCTGGCGGATTTATGTCGGTGGCCCAGAATTTATTGCGGATTATCTTAAGAAACAGTATGCCCCTGATGGCCCGCGCGCCTTTGATTTTGATTTTCTGGGGCAAAAGGTCTATGAAAAACCTTTCACTATTGTCAGTTGTCAGCCGCATGAAGTGCCACCTGAACACAAAGATGACCGCCCGTTAGGTCGTCACCTCAAGGGCTATCGCATTGGCTTTGATTTGGGCGCATCTGACCGCAAAGTCTCGGCGGTGGTTGATGGCGAGGCGATTTATAGTGAAGAGGTGGTGTGGCAACCGCGTCTGAATAGCGACCCGCAATATCATTACAATGAAGTGGTCGCGGCTCTTAAAACAGCGGCCTCCAAAATGCCCCGCGTGGACGCGATTGGTGGCAGTTCGGCGGGCATCTATGTGAATAATCGCCCCATGGTGGCCTCGCTCTTTCGCGGCATTCCAGAAGAACGTTTTGATGAGATTCATAATATGTTCTTACGGATTCGTGATGAGTGGAATGTACCGTTAGAAATCATCAATGATGGTGATGTGACGGCTTTGGCGGGCGCGATGTCTTTGGAAGATAACGCCATTTTAGGCATTGCCTTGGGGTCAAGTGAAGCGGTGGGTTATGTCACCCGTGAGGGTAATATTACGGGCTGGTTAAATGAATTGTCCTTTGCGCCCGTTGATTATCGCCCCGATGGGCCGATTGATGAATGGTCAGGTGACGAGGGCTGCGGCTCGCAATATTTTTCGCAACAATGCGTATTTCGCCTCGCGCCGAAAGCGGGCATTGAAATTCCCACGGGGATTACGGACGCGGAAAGGCTTAAGTTTGTGCAAGAAAAATTAGAGGCCGGCCATGAGGGTGCGACCCAAATTTGGCGAGCCATAGGCATTTTTATGGGCTACGCGGTGGCGCATTATGCCGAATTTTACGATTTGAAACATGTATTAATTCTAGGTCGTTGCACCTCTGGCATTGGCGGTGATTTGATTTTGCATGGGGCGAATGAAGTGCTTAAGGCCGAGTTCCCTGAATTGAATCACATCAGCATCCAACTGCCCGATGAAAAGAGTCGGCGGGTGGGGCAATCTATTGCGGCGGCCAGTTTGCCAATAATTTAAAAATATTATGTTAGACCTCACAGGTTTTTAAACCCTGTGAGGTCTTTTTTTCCATGCAAATAATTCGGCCAGCCTTTATAAGGTTCAAAACCTTATAAAGGCTTAAACCACATAGGTCCTCTTTTTTTGAAAAAAAAGGTAATTTAGCGTATAATTACAGTTATCAAAATGGTTGTAACCGTCTATTCGAGATAAATCACCCATGCCTAACAAAAAAATACGCACCGAGCTATGGCAAGCCATTCAAGCGGCGGCCATCACCACGGGCCTTGACCCCCAAAAATTTGGTCTAGCCCACGCCCATATCATTAGCATTATTGCTGAATTTCTCGCGACGAAACCGCCCATGCCGCGTGATGATTATCTGTTAACCCCGCCGAGTTGGGTCGCTAAACATCTCCCGATATTAGCTCGATTTAAGGACTCCCCGCCACCGCCCCCGCCTATTAAACCCGTTTCGCCCGTGATTATTTATGGTGAGCCAGGTACAGGCAAAACGACATTCTTGTACATTTTGGACTCGATTCTCCGCACTCATTTTAAGCTCCCTGATAATCTCAGGCCCGAAATGCGAAAGAATGGGCAACAAACGCACCCACTCCATAAACGGCTTTTTAATGGTGGCGAGGTTAGTTTGCTGTCGGTCAGAAAATGGACGGAATTGTTAAATTTTTATATGTGGGACATCAAACGGCATCAGTTGAATGAAACCGATTTGGCCGAGTTTATCCGAAGCATGTTGCTGCCCATGCGAATTGTTTTTGCGGATGAGGTGGAAATGGAGGGCTATGCACCGACCATTCCCGTGCTGGCGAAACATGGTATTTTGGTCATCGGCACGTCCAATCAATCGGAATTTAAGCAACTGGATGATAGCGGTATACCACCGCGACTCTATTTTTTTGGTGGGGAAGATATGCGAAATGGCGACCCCACGCAGGCGGTGGTCGTTGAATCGAACCCCGCCTGGCAGCTATTTAATCGCCTAGAAACGCAAGAAAGTTACACCTTTGACCAATTTTCTTATCGTTATATGGCGCAAGCAGAAATGGTTTATCTGTTACTTGATTTTAAGGAGGCGGTGAAAGCCCCACTATTGGAAACCAAATGGATAAATTTTTTGCAAGCCACCTATCAGCAAGCAGCACATCATAAACCCTTTCAGACCCAAGCCCCGTTTACCTTGCTCTTTGATGGTTTTTCGTTAGAATTTTTAACTCGTAATTATGACGCAATCATCCGTTTTATCTCCCTATTTGATGCCATTGAGCAACTTGGTTTAGGGGTTTTGGTGCGAAATACTGCCGCCATGCCGCTTTTATCCCGTGAGGCATTAGAGGAAATGAAGGTGACTATTAGAAATTCTAATGAAACTACCGAAGAGATTAAACAGCATGTGCTGGTTGGGATTGATAGATGTGCCTCCCGCATTGGGCAAGCAGGCCATCGCGCCCAAAGTCATGTCACGTATAAATTTTCTTAAGCCATTATAAGGTTCAAAACCTTATAATGGCTGGCCTTGTTACAATTTATATAAAAAAGCGGATAGGTCGCTAAAACCTATCCGCTTTTTTTATACTAAATCTTACAAATTTATAAGCCATTATAAGGTTCAAAACCTTATAATGGCTGGCCTGACCCTTTACCGACAATAATCAGCCGTTTGCGTGACCCCTTTAACTTCAATCGTCGCGCCCGTATTGACCACAAACTCACTCAAGCCGACTTCACTTTGCGGATTACCCCAATCGTAGGTGTAGCCTAAACGTGTCCAGGGGTAGCCGCGCTCACCGTAAGACTCACTCTTTAATTTATCAAACCAGGCCAGATAATCGGCACTCACCGTGAAATAGGGCGAGGTCGGAAAGGTTAATTCCGCTTCATGGTCGCTAATTTCAGGGTCGGGGGCGGGACGAAACAGGTCGGTTGGCTTCACCCACAACTCTATCAGGCGAGTTTTACCATTATTTGAGGGTAAGCCTAACAATTGTTCTAAGCGTAAAGTCAGCGTGTCAGCATGCGCCGCTTGATAAGTGGTGCAAAAAGTTTTTAGTTCTGGCGCGGTAGTCACCCACGTTTGACGGGTGGCCGTTATCGTTTGCCCCACCTGTTTATCATAACCATCCCAAGCCGTCCAGGTGACTACTAATAACTGCGCTTGTTCACCTTCACCACGCCACACCAAATTAGGGTTATTGGGTGCAATCGCCACTAAATCTTTTGAAATTTCGTTTGGCTCAACCGTCGCGGCATCTTGCAGGGCTTGTTGATAAGCCTGTTGCAAGGCCGCGCTATCCATTGTTACGACAGTGGTTGTAACTGTAGTTGTGCTAACGACTGTAGCTGTTGTCCCTTCGGGTAGCCATAATTTCTGCCCCACTTCGATTGAGCTAGGGTTCGTAATGGTGGCAAAACTACTGTCTTCAACGGCTTTAGCATTGGTGGCGACCACAATCTTACTATAAGCTAACGGGTCGCCATAATATTTTTGAGCAATTTTACTTAACCAATCGCCCGCTTGCACCGTATAGGCTTGCCCGTTGTCGGGCGGGGCAGCCATAGCCGTAACGGTTAAAAACATTGCCCAACAGATTAAACCAACTAAAAATTTAGATTTGTAATTCATGAGTTGCTCCATTAAAAAGGTTATTTTCAGGTTATTATACTATAGGTTAAATCAGTTGACGAGTCGCACTAACGGTATATCGTTGTTTTATGGGGAAATAATTTGTTAGCTAGTCAGCCATCAGCTAGTCAGGAGTCCGCAATTATTTGCGGACTCTTTGTTTTGCTGAAAGACTGACACGCTGACTAGCTGATTGGCATGGTCAATATCGTACAAAATGCCCGCTTCCGTCACGGGGACGCGCTCGGCTTGGGCTTGATGGGCTTGCAGAACGGGCCGCCCGCCCGTGTCCCCTTGCACTGCCATGAGGTCGGCAAAGAGGGCGCGGTCAAATAAAACGGGGTTGCCCCGTTTGCCCTCAAATTCAGGCCACACCAAGGGCGCGCCTGTTTGTTGATAGCGTTGAATAACAGCTTGTAAGACTGCGGGTGTAATTTGCGGCAAATCCACCAACATGAACATGGCCGCCGATACATTATCAGCCAACGCCTTCAGCCCCGCCTGCATGGAGGTACTTTGCCCCTCAGCCCACGCGGGATTGATAACGATTTGCACCTCATATTTTCGCAATAATTCTTGACATTGCGCCACCTCTGCCCCTAAAACCACCACCACTTGTGTCACCCCTGCCGTTAATGCTGTTTCGATTGCTTGCTCCAGAAATGTTTTGTCACCCCAACGGGCTAACTGTTTGGGTGAACCAAAACGACTCGACCCACCCGCCGCTAAAATAATCGCCGCAATTCGCCCATGTCGTTCATAAACGGGTGACTCGTGTTGTTGTAACTCCGCCAAAAGTACGGTATTTATTTGGGGATGGCGGAGTAATGGCGCGGTTAATCTACCTCCCTTAATCCCCCCGACATCAGAGGGAGATAGAACTCCGAGGGTTGGGTTGGGGTTTAGCATCAAAGTCTTAAATTTATTGAGCAAGGGCATCACCCGCGCGCCACTTGGCACACCTTTGAGTCCGCCTAATGGGTGTGTTAAAACAGCCGCGACGGTTTCTATAGTTACAGGCGCGCCTAACGGAGTATGGCTTAATTGGCTAACCAACTCGGCTCGATGTACTGTCTCTACAGTGAGGGGTTGACCCAGAATCTCTAGCCCGACAACGAGGATGACCAACGTGGTGCAGGTGGGAATGACGGGTTCATGGTCAGCGGGGGCTTTGAAGGGGCGCATGCGTGAGCCGTCAGCTTCGTTAAGAATGGTGTCAAATTGACCCGTCAAGGCTAACGCGTCAATCACCTCTGGCGCGACCCCAAAGGCTTTACCACTGGCCTGGTTAATCTGACCAATGAGTAATACTTGCCCATGTTGGTCAATGGCTTGGTTTAGTTGCGGCAAAATTTCGGCTAAGGTTTGGCGAGTGGAGTCAAAAGCTACATAAGCGGGGGAGTGCTGAATTTGCGCCGCGAAAATGCGGGTGGTAGTGGTGGTTAGGACGCGCTGTGTGGAGGCTAATTCGTTAGCCAATTGAAACATGGCGGTGGTTTTGCCACCACCGCCCACGAAGGCAATGACTTCGCGGGGCTGTAAATGGAGAGCATGATGAAGTTGCATAGAAATTAGGACGCGGATTGACGCGGATGCACGCGGATTTTTTTCTTTTAGGACTTACGCAAAAGCCAAGTCTACCCCCCTTAATCCCCCCGACATCGGGGGGAGATTTTGCTCCCTCTGATATGTAGGAGAGGGCTGGGATGAGGTTTTTACGTAAGTGCTATCTTTTACTTTTAAAAATCCGCGCATATCCGCGTTAACCCGCGTCCTTAATCCTTTTTATCCTTCCAATTCCACCATTTGAGCAGTTCAGGGTCATGGCGGTCATTTGAGGCGTAATAGACCGCGCCGCGAAAAACGTATAGCATGCAACGGTCAACGACTTGGCCTCGTTGGGCGCAGAGTCGGCCATACAGTTCTTCGGGGTTTTGGCCGCGTAAATCGGCGACGGCATGGATGCCCAAGTCACGTAAATCTTGGGCAATCGATTTCCCGACACCAGGGATAGATTCCAGTTGATTAGGGTTATGAACTATACACATAAAAATTAGTCAAATCATATCATTTTATGTCTGATATAACACACGATATTAACACCTGATTTGCTTAAA
>JAIFLK010000044.1 GCA_020049115.1 Chloroflexota bacterium
TCGCCATGCCATTACGGTCTGATTCATCTCGCAAATCTGAAATATCTTTTAACCGTTCCTCCCGCACCAAATCGGCAATGCGCTCCACCAAGGCAGCTTTATTCACCTGATAGGGAATTTCAGTAAAGACAATCCGATAACGATTGCTCTTCATTTCCTCAATTTCCGCCACCGCCCGCATGATGATACGGCCACGCCCCGTCGCATACGCATTTAACAACCCTTCCGTGCCAATCAACATTGCGCCCGTTGGGAAATCTGGCCCTTTCACAAACTTCATCAAATCTTCCACCGACACGTCATCAATCGTTTCTTGGTGGTCAATCAAATAAATAATCGCATCACACAACTCATGCAAATTATGCGGCGGAATATTGGTCGCCATGCCGACGGCAATCCCCGTCGTTCCATTAAGTAATAAATTAGGCAAGCGGGCGGGCAAAACCGTTGGCTCTTGCAAACTGCCATCAAAGTTATCCGTCCAATCTATCGTATCCTTGCTAATATCCGCTAACATTTCTTGCGAAATGCGAGACAACCGCGCCTCCGTATAACGCATGGCCGCAGGACTATCGCCGTCCACGCTACCAAAGTTACCCTGCCCGTCCACCAACGGATAACGCATGGAAAATTCCTGCGCCATGCGAACCATCGAGTCATACACCGCCGTATCGCCGTGCGGGTGATATTTACCCAACACATCCCCGACCACGCGCGCACTTTTACGATATGCCGTATTATAACGAATACCCATGTCATGCATGGCGTACAAAATCCGCCGATGAACGGGCTTCAAGCCGTCCCGCGCATCAGGCAACGCCCGCGACACAATCACACTCATGGCATAATCTAAATATGCCACTTTCATTTCATTTTCTATGTCAACAAACTTAATCGTTCCTATGTCCATGTAAATTACCTTTTATTTTTTTTAGAGTCATCAGATGAATTCAAGTCATCTGATGACTAAATCACTCAAGATGGCCTGCCGCGCCGCTAACCATTTATCCAATGAAATTTGACTCTCGCTACTTTTATGGCCTGCTAACAAACCATCTACGCCAATATGCTCATCTAGGTCAGGCCATTCAATCGCATAACCATCGCCTAATAATTGCCAATTCTGTCGTTCTCGCAATGACCCATGCCACAAACGCGGATACCACGCCAATGGCACGATAATGGTGCGCCCATCAACTAGGTCAACCATTAATTTTCCCGAAATAATCGCCACTTCTGCTACCAATGGCTCATTTTCAAGCGTTAAAGTGGTCATGCCAAATAACCTCTATTTTTTAACATTATTTATAGAGGAGTCCACAATCATTTGTGGACAGTCCGCAAATGATTGCGGACTCCTTGAGTAACTCCTAATAAAAATTCAACCAGAGTTTAACTGAGATATTATACCCTAAAAAATAGCTTTGGGCTATTTACCGTTAGGGCTAAAGCGGATTTCACTTTATCGCCAGGTTGCCTGAACTCAAGCCTCTCATTTTACAAATTAGCCGTCTGCCTCTATCATGCCTAGTGTAACTAAGCATGATTAAACAACCCGTCCGTTATTTTTGTGGACGTGGCAACCACGCGTAAAGGGTAACATTGTGGCAGCAGAAACGGTTTTGGTCATTGATGACCGCCTAGATAATATACGATTCTTACGGGAATATGTCCTTGAACCCAATGGCTATAAAATTATTGAAGCCAGTAATGGGCTTGATGGCTTACAAATCGCCCTCAACCAACGCCTAGATTTAATTATCTCCGACATTATGATGCCGAAAATGGGCGGATTGGAGCTATTATCAACCTTACGTGAGCGCGGGCTAGATATTCCTACCATTTTGATGACTTTTCATGGCTCAGAAGAGACGGCAGTGCAAGCCTTTCGCCTGGGCGCGCAAAATTACATTATCAAACCTTTCGCCATTGACGAAATGCTCACCGCCGTTGACCGCGCCCTCACCGAGTCGCGGCTGCGCCAAGAACGCGACCAATTAACCCAAACCTTACTCTCTGTTAATCAGCAATTGGAAGGGCGGTTACAAGAATTACGATTTTTATACGGTATTGGACGGTCTGTCACTTCCTTGCAAGATTTAGAACCGATTCTTAATCGCATTGTCGAGGCGGCGGTCTATCTAACGCAATCTGAAGAAGGATCGCTCATGTTGCTCGATGAGGCTTCAGGCGAATTATATTTGCGCGCGGCCTGCAATTTAGGCGAGAAACGCGCCAAAACCTTCCGTATTAAGGTGAATGACAGTATTGCAGGTCAAGTGGTGCGAACGGGTCGCCCCGTCATGATTGGTGGTAGTAATGATGACGATTCCTTTAAGGTGATGACGGGTTATTTCGTTAAAGCCCTGCTCAATGTGCCGCTAAAAGTGGCTGACCGCGTGATTGGCGTGTTAGCCATTAACAATAAATTGACCGTCAAAGCCTTTAGTCAAGGCCACCTCCATTCCCTCACCGCGTTGGCGGATTACGCCAGCATTGCGATTGAAAATGCCCGCCTCTATGCCCGCCTCTCCTCTGAGGCCACCCAAGCCGAGCAATCGAGTCGCGAGTTGGAAGATGAAATTGAGGTGCGTAATACCGAGTTACAACAACTGAACATGCAACTCCTTAAAACGGAAAAATTAGCCGCACTCGGCTATATGGCAACGGGCATTGCTAAAGCGATTGATACGCCGATTAACACTATTTTAAATAATCTGCAACAACTAGCCCCGCAAATCGCCACAGAACACCGTGCCGCCGTAGAAACATTAGCCAAAGAAGCCTTTTATTGTCGCAAAATTACCCGAAATTTACTAGATTTTTCAGGCCAACAGAAATTTAATCCTGAGCTACTAGATTTGAATAAACTCATTAAGCAAACCTGGTCGAATTTTATCAAAGACCATCCCAATGAGAACGTTAAAATATTGCCCCAACTCGCAACCGATTTACCCCAAGCCATGGTTGACCGTAGCCAAATGCAACAGGCCATTTTATACTTGATAAAAAATGCCTACCAAAACATGGGTGATAACGGTACATTGCGTTTGATTAGCCGCAAACTGACTTCAGAGATACAAATCATTATTAGTAATACTGGTAAAGGTTTACTGCCTGGCGATTTACAACATATTTTTGACCCATTTTATGAAACGCCTGACCGTGCTTACGGTTTGGATCTTTCGATTGTTCACGGTATCATTATCAGACATCGCGGCCGCATCATGGCTGAAAGTCAGCCAGGGCGCGGCACCACCTTCATCATTTCGTTACCCGAATCGTAATCTAACGGGAGTCCAAATCTAAAGATTTGGCAGTCAAATCTAAAGATTTGGACTCCAAATACTCCATGACAACAGTCATCGGTCACGAGTGGGTCATCGCCCAACTCAACCAACAACAAGAACAGGGCCGCGTCCCGCAATCTATTCTTTTAGTGGGGCCGCCCAATGTGGGCAAAAGCACGGTGGCGCGCCAGGTTATGCAAAGTCTCAATTGCCAGGGCGACATTAAACCATGCCAAAATTGCTTGGCCTGCCGCAAAACCTTGCATGGTAATCACCCCGACCTCTTCATTTTTGACCATGAAGAGCAAACCCTCAAAATTGAAACTATTCGTGAGCTGCAACATAGTTTGGCCTTATCGCCCGTTGAAGGGCGTTATCGAGTGGCCTTGTTGACTCATTTTGACAAAGCCACTCTTGGTGCGGCTAACGCATTATTAAAAACATTGGAAGAGCCGCCGCCCCAGGTCATCATCATGTTGACTGCACCTGACACCAATTCGTTGTTAGCCACCATCGTGTCACGCTGTCAAATTCTTACGTTGCGCCCCTTGCCGCAAGCAGAAATTAGCCAGGGGCTACAAACCCATTGGCAAGTAGCCCTTGACCAGGCCGATTTATTGGCGCAATTAGCGGGCGGGCGAGTGGGTTGGGCCTTACGTGCATTGCAAGATGAACATTTATTAACGCGACGACGCGAACGCTTGCAAGATTTACTAACCTTACTCGCCGCCAACCGCGTAGACCGCATGAATTATGCCGCTAAATTGAGCCAAGATGTGGCTTTACTGAAAGAGACACTCGTTTTTTGGATAACCATGTCCCGAGATTTAATGTTATTACAGGCGGGTTGTCAAACAGAAATTATCAATTTTGATTGGCGCGAGCAACTTCAACCCCTGGCTCGCCGTTTAACCATTAACCAAATTAAGCCCATGGTGACGGAATTACGTCAAACCCTCATCAACCTAGACCGTAATGTTAACCCACGCTTGAGCATGGATGTGGCTTTACTTAAATTACCACGATTATGAAATAACCCTAAGACTTGCACAGGAGTCCGCAAATGATTGCGGACTCCTACCACGAATAAGCCATTTTTGTGTAAGTCCTACTCAGGATATATAACATGCCCCATATTGTTGGAATTAGATTTAAACCTGTAACGAAAATTTACTACTTTGACCCGCAAGGGTTGGATAATTTAACGTTAGATGACTGGGTGATTGTAGACACCTCACGCGGGACTGAATTAGGCCGCGTGGCTCTGCCCATGCGCCAAGTGCCATCGTCTGAGATTAAGGCTGAACTTAAGCCCGTCATCCGCCGCGCCACGCCAGTGGATTTGTTAATGGCGCAAGATTTCAGAAGCAAGGAGCAAGAAGCCCTGGAAACTTGCCGCCGTTTATCTAAAGAGTTAAAAATCCCCATGAAAGTGGTGCAAGCCTCCTATAGTTTTGATGGCACGCGCCTGTTATTATCATTTTGTGCCGAGCAACGAGTAGATTTTAGAGATTTGGTTAAGGAATTAGCCAAATACCTGCAAACTCGCATTGAGATGAAGCAGATTGGCGACCGCGACGAAACTAAAATTATTGATGGTTACGGGCGGTGTGGGCGGCAACTTTGCTGCTCTAGCTGGCTCACCGAGTTTCATCCCGTCTCCATTCGTATGGCAAAACAACAAGGCTTGCCCTTAGCTCCGCCCGAAATATCAGGCGTGTGTGGGCGGCTGTTGTGTTGTTTAGCGTATGAAGACACCATGTATAGCGAAATTCGCCATGCGCTACCGAAAGTGGGCAGCCAATTACAGGTTAATCAGGTCATGGGCATCGTGCGCGGCCTTAACATTATTCAGGAAAAAGTCATCGTGCAATTTCCCGATGAAACCATGGCCGAGATTAGCATGGATGAATTAGAGGAACAACGGGCGGGCATCACCCCTCAACCCGAAACCACCGCGCCTAAACCAGCCGCTAAAAAAGATAAAAAGAAACGCAAGCCCAGAAATGAGGACGAGGATTAGCACGCGAAAAGAGCGAAAATGGTCGCTAAACTGACCATTTTCGCTCTTAAGATTATCATGAATTTTTAGACCTCACAGGTTTTTGAAACCTGTGAGGTCTTCCCCTAAAGCGGTCTTCCATGAGGTCGCTTTTTTTGGTGATTGCTTTTTCGATTATGCTAATGAAAGTCCTTATATAAATAAAGGTTTAATTCCCCGCAGGAATAGCCTCAGTTTCCGCACTATGCGCCTTAACCCACGTCGTCACCACCACTTGAGCCACCTCTGACGGAATGGAAAAGGCGATACCTTCCGCAATGCCCCGTTCCTCACTCTCACGAATAATAAAGGTATTGATACCAATAACTTCGCCCTGCATGTTAATCAACGGGCCGCCTGAACTGCCCCGATTGATGGCCGCGTCGGTTTGAATCAAGTTATCAATCACATAACCGTCCATTTCTAACGCCCGATTCATGCCACTAACAATGCCTGCGCTGACGGAATTGGGAAAATCGCCCAAAGGACTGCCGAGAGCATAGACCGTTTGCCCTGGGCGAATCTTTTTCGAGTCCCCCCAATGAATAGTCGGCAATTTAATCAAATTAATTTTTAATACGGCTAAATCTTGGTCAGCTTTCATAGCAATTAACTCCGCGTCCACCTCCCGCCCATCCGATAACACCACACTCAATTTGCCTGGGTTCTTGATAACATGGTTATTGGTCACAATATAACCGCGCTCATCAATAATCACCCCTGAGCCAACGACACGTCCATCGTCATTATTCGTATTATAAGCATCATGGCTATCTTGCCGATTAATCACCGTCACCAGCGAATGAGTCACCTCATCAATAATTTCCTCAATAGGACGAACAGCCACAATAATCGGCGTGGCCGTTGGCGTGACGGTGGCAGCAGGACGAACAGCCACAATAATCGGCGTGGCCGTTGGCGTGACGGTGGCAGCAGGCGCAGGCGTGGGTGAAGGCACGATGGTGGCCGTCGGTATGCGTCCCAAAAAGGCCATGCCCGTTGAATTATTGGCCGCCAAAATCAAACCACCGCCAATCACTCCACCTAAAATACTCCCTACCATAAAAACAATGCCTAATAAGATTAATAAAAAACAGCTATTAAACTCAAATCCGCCTGAACTAGCAGAGATTGGCTGACCATAACTATTCTGCGTTACGGAAGCATTATAAGCCACCGCGTGACGCGCTCGCGCGATATTGATAGGGTTCAAAACATCCTCTTCATGGTTTGATGGAGGCGTAGGGTTTGTCATTTAGTTTAATACCTCAATTCCTTGTCCGATGGCAACATGACCCACGACCCAAAATGGCTGTTGGCGTTCATGGCAAGCCTGCTCAAAAGTCGCGAAACAATCAGGCGGTAGCGCGGCCAACAAGCCACCTGAAGTTTGCGGGTCCCACAATAACATTTGTTGCGCCTCGCTGAGTTCGGGCGCAAAAGTGACTTGCGCCTGCCAATAGAGCCGATTATTTGACGCACCACCAGGGAAAATAAATTGTTCGGCGTAATCAATCGCCCCATCTAGCCACGGAAATTGATTAAAATGAAAGATAAATTTATGCGCCGATGCCTGCGCCATCTCTAAACCATGCCCTAACAGGCCAAAACCCGTAATATCTGTTACGGATTTAACCCCGCCAACGGCTTGCAAGGCTTGCGCTGCACTCCGATTCAGCCGCTTCATACTCGCCACCATGCTCGCCACATGCGCCAGGTCAGCCTTATCCCGTTTGAGGGCGGTACTAATTGTTCCTGTACCTAACGGTTTGGTTAACACCAAAATATCGCCAACTTGCGCCCCACCTTTAGTAAAAATTCGTTGCGGATGCACCATGCCCGTCACCGCCAAGCCATATTTTGGCTCATCATCGGTCACGGTATGCCCGCCCGCAATGACCGCGCCCGCCTCCAGCACCTTATCCAATCCAGCACCTTATCCAAGCCGCCGCGCAAAATCTCGCTGATAATCGCCACGTCCAAATTGCCAGGAAACGCGCCAATATTCAGCGCAAATAAGACCTCGCCACCCATCGCATACACATCGCTCATGGCGTTCGCGGCCGCAATTGCGCCGTAATCGTAAGGGTCATCAACCACAGGGGTAAAAAAATCGGTGGTGCTGATAATCGCCTGTTCGCTATTCAATTGATAGACCGCCGCGTCATCGGCGGCCCCTAACCCGACCAGTAAGTTAGGTTGATGTTGTTGCGCTAACATTGCTTGCAAGGGACGCAGAACCTGCGCCAGGGCCTCTGGGGCCATCTTGCTTGCTCACCCCGCGCATTTCGCGAGGGCAGTTAATTTTAATTGCGTTTGGGTCATGGGGATTCCTTAAGAAATGAGAGGTGAGAAGTGAGAAGTGAGAATTTTTAATTATCTGCTGCTTTACCATTCCAATTCGGTGGAACATTCATTTAGAGGTGTAGCTAACCCTGCCAAAATTGACTCTCGCATGTTGGGAATAGAAAGTAAATATAACGTTTCTTGAATGGCAAGCCATTCAGCCTCCGCAAATTTAATTTCCAACTGACGTTGGAGCATCTGCACGCTATGTTGATGTAAGGCCGCTTCTAGCATAGATGTATTTTCCATCATGTTGCCTCCATGACTTATGGCTTAGTTCTCTAATTCTAATTGTACCCTATTTTTCCCATCTCGCAAGCACCTCTAATTTTTTAAGGTGGAGGAATGGTCAAAAAGAAAACTTTAACTTGACGTGAAAAACTATCTGGTGTATAATCAGTTGCTGTTAAGGTTAAAAAGTAAGGTCAGTCACAAGTTACTTGTGGGTATGCCGAAGTGGCGGAATTGGCTGACGCGCTACGTTCAGGTCGTAGTGAGGGTTTCCTCTTGTGGGTTCGAGTCCCACCTTCGGCACTAGTTTATTCGCCGCATTCGTCTAGTGGCCTAGGACGTCACCCTCTCACGGTGGTGACACGGGTTCGAATCCCGTATGCGGCATGGGTTTAATTGTGGTGGCTGTGGCTCAATGGTAGAGCACCTGGTTGTGGCCCAGGAGGTTATGGGTTCGACCCCCATCAGTCACCCCTCAAAACAACAACAGCGCAACATCAAATTGATGTTGCGCTGTTTGTTTTGTATCACACCTACAAGGTCTTAAAGACCTTGCAGGTGAAGTTATATTCCAAGACCTGCAAGGTTTTAAAAACCTTGTAGGTCTTTTTTTACTCATACCGCGCAAAAATATTACGGTATGCCTCAGAATTTGCCATGAGTTCATCATGTGTACCTATCATGGCGACCCGACCTTTCCGCAACACAATAATTAAATCTGCCCAACGAATTTGGGAGAGGCGATGGGTAATGAGCAAAGTGGTGCGTCCGCGTGCGGCCCGTTCAATCGCCCGTTGAATTTTGTCCTCAGTCGCGCTGTCAATGGCACTGGTCGCGTCATCTAAAATCAGGATGCTGGGGTTGGTGAGAAATGCCCGCGCGAGGGCAATCCGTTGGCGTTGTCCGCCAGATAGCGTCACGCCGCGCTCCCCGACCATTGTATCATAGCCATCTTTGAAGCCCATGATGAACTCATGGGCTTGGGCGGCTTGGGCAGCCTCAATCACCTCCTCCCGCGTTGCGTTTGGGCAACCAAAGGCTATATTATCGGCCACTGAACGCGAGAACAAGTAAATATCCTGCTCAATAATGGAGATTTGCTGACGCAGGGCTTCCAAATTCCAATGGCGCGCATTGACTCCGCCTATCATCACATTGCCATGTTCTATATCGTAAGTCCGATTAATGAGCTTGGCAATCGTACTTTTTCCCGCGCCCGTCTGCCCCGTAATGGCAATGGTTTGGCCTGGCTTGACCTCAAAAGAGACATTTTCGAGGGCGAGTTTATTATGATTATAACCAAAGGTGACATTCTCAAAGCGTAAACTGCCGTCCATGCGACCTTCATAACCGCCAATATTTTGGTCAAGTTCCGTTTGAGTATTAATCAACGTTAATACTCGTTCCGCGCTAGAGAGGCCAACGGAAATACGCGAATAGGCAAATTGGGCCGCAAATGTCGGAAAGTTAAAAATGAGCATTAAGCTATTAAAGGCAACAACATCCCCTGCGGTAATTTGCCCCTGCTGAAAGAGTAGTAAACTGTGCAATAATGCGGCTGCCGAGAGCAAACCCAATAATAACAAGGGGTAAAATTTGGCCTCTACATCACTCTGCGCCACGAAAGCGTCACGCCATTTTTTGAGGGCGGCATCGAAACGGTTAATTTCTCTTTGCTCCTGCGCTGCCCCTTTGACCGTTTCAATACCGTCAATGCCTTCGGCTAACGTTGAATTAAGATTGCCAAATTCGCGCCGTTGTAGCTCGGTTTTGGGCTGTAGCTCTAATAAATAACGCTGTAACAGAACGATATACACAATGACGTATAACGATAAACTTAAGAGTAATTGCGGGTGAATGGACGGCACGAGGATAAAGGGCGCAACAATAAAAAAGAGTGAGCCAATCACCAGGTTAAAGCCAGGATTGAACATAAAATTGATTTCCCGCACGTCATTTATCGCCCGCGCCATAATCTCGCCAGTCGCATGGCTGTCATGAAAGGACATACTTTTGCCAATTAAGCTCAGATAAAGCTCATCACGGGTATCACGCTCCACCCGTTGCCCAATGATTTCGCTGCAAAAATTACGCCATAACATGAGCGCGCCGCGAATGACTTGCGAAATTACTAACCCTAACGAGAGCCAACCTAATTGAGTGTAATCAGGGTTATCTTTGGTCGTAATAATCACTTGAAAAGCCCAGCCAATGAACATGGGGACTAAGCCTGCGCCTAAACCGTTGCCAAATGCGCCGATAAATACGCCAACAATTTCAATTTTATTACGCAAGGCATGGGACATTACCCAACGTAAGGGGCTAGTATGATTGGATTGCCAACTTTGTTGAATTGAAAATTCTGTTGTTAAATTTTTCATTATTCATTACTCATTACTAATTTGTGTGCCACCATGCCCAACCCTAACGTGAGCCAATAGAGCGTGGCAATGTGGATAAATTGCAGGTTGAAATAAAAATGGTCAAAAACCCCGCTGACCATTGCGCCCAAAATTGCCAGCCCGTAGGCCAATAACGGCGTTTCTAACGAATGGTTTCGCGGCAAACGGCGTAGCGTTAGATACATTAACACAATATAAGCCAACCCTACCAAAATGTATAACCCCGCCCCAATTACGCCCATTTGTTGGGCAATGAGTAGGTAAACACTCGACACGCCGACATATAAATCAATGTCGGGTGTGCCAAAAAAGCCCACGCCCGTTAGCGGATAACGTTGTATTAACTCTAGGGCATCTTTATATTCACCAAAACGCATTTGCGTGGCCAGGTCTTGCCCTTGAAGCCCGTCAATAAATCTCGTTACGTAAAATTGCGTCTGTGGCAAAATTAACACTAAGATGAAGGCCGCCGCCATGAGCCAGATTAAGTTACGATACCGTAATAAACTCATCACGCCTAAACCCGCCACCACCCCCAATAACGCCCCGCGTGAATAGGTCAGGTAAAGGGTCAACATCATCATGGCCGAAATCGGCAGCAGATAACGGCGTGGCATAATGGGTTTGGGAGCAAAGAGGTGGGCGATGGCAATAATGTTTAAGAAAACCATCAGGCCGCCGAGCGCGTTGGGGTCAATGGAGGTGGCGATAGCGCGCATGGGCTGCTCAGGGTTATTTTCAATATAACGCAAAATTCCCTCGGTGGGATATTGAAAAATCCGCAGCAAGGAGAGCAGCCGAATGGTTACATTTTCAGGGATGACATAAAAAAATATACCTAAAGCCGCCGTCCCGCCACCCATAATGATAATGGCGCGGGAGATTTGGGTGAGTTGCGCTGCCGTTTTGATTTGGTTGAGGGCGAGAAAAAAGAGGCTGACCGAGAGTAATACTTCCAAAAAATTACGGGTGATGGTCAGATTTAGTCCCGCGAAGCGCAGGCCAAATATAAAGACAAATAACGCCCACCCTTGAAAGGCTAAGACTAACGGGCCTAACGGCGAGGTGATAAAATAGCGTTGTTTGCCCGTTATGAATTGCATGAGCCACACGCCAAAGAGTGCCAACAATGCGACATCTAAAAAAGTGGGGCGGAAACCAATGCTAATGGGTAAGGCAGCGTAAGGCAATAGGCAGATGAGGGCAATCAAACTGACCAGGCCGACTTGGGTGCTTTGTAATATTAACACGCCGAGGGTCGCGGTTAGGCAAACTCCTAACGCAATGACCCAGCCTAACCCGCCAAAGAGCGCGCCCACTAACATGCCCGCCACCAACGCCACAAAAATCACGCCTGATTGGGCGAGATAGGGGTTATCGGCGGTTATCCATAAACGGAGTCTTTCTAAGGCAATATTGGGCATGGTTTAAAATTGGGTTCTCCTGGCTAACATAATGTAAAGAGCGTACCTGAATTGGGTACGCTCTTTTAGTTTAGTGCTTCACATGATAACTGATTTTGGGGAAAGTCCCAAATTGATTAGCGACTGACTCACTGCGCCCAATAACCCCACTGTAGCTGATAATTGGTGGCGGTCATGGGGAGCGTCAAGGAAGGCTGGCCTAACGTTCCATTAAGACGGTAGCTGGTGGATTGGCTCTCATGGTTTGCGGCTGCACCAAAGGTATTTTTGGGTAACGTAAAACCCTGGGGCGCGGGCGTTGGGGTAGGGGTAGGCATTTGACTGGCTAAACCGTATAACTCAGTGCTACTTAAGATAGAGTTACTATTACCAACTCCCCCTGCAATTAAGACGCGACCATCTGATAGAACAATGGCCTCAGCATAGTGACGAGCTACATTAAGATTAGCAACTTGTCGCCATGTTTGTGAGGTAGGATTATAGATTTCAGTGCTGGCAATTTCATTACCATTACCCGCGCCACTATCAATCCCGCCCACCATGATAACTTCGCCGTTATGTAAAAGTAACATACTGCCACCATAGCGCGCCACATTGAGATTGCCAACGGCAGTCCAAAGAGTGCTGTTAGGGTCATGCACTGAACTTATTTTCTGAGTAGCGTAAGAAGTTGTATCAAGTCCCCCTGCGGTCAAAAGTTTTCCATCCGTGAGTAAGGCTAGGGCA
>JAIFLK010000070.1 GCA_020049115.1 Chloroflexota bacterium
TCAAGATTTTGTCGTAGGGGTAGGGCTTGTCCCTACCCACCAGGGCGACCACAAGGGTACGCCCCTACAAATCTTGAAATACTGAGTATAGCACGAGGGCGTGCTAACTCCGCGTGACCACACTAAATCTCAGAGAACCAAAATTTCCTTACTGCACCACCACATCTACCCCAGGTTCAAAGCGTTCCCAATCCCCATCAGCACTTTGACAGACCTCTTTAGTAGAAAAGCAGATGGAGAGATAGATTTTCTTATTCCCTGGCCCGCCAAAGGGGATGCCATCCTCATGATGAAATGCCCCATTAGCATCAATGCTACTATTATCCCAACTGGTTTGGAACGCGCCATCACTGGTGGTCAACCCTAAAATGCCAAAGGGAATGGCTGACCCCGTGGTATTTTTGGCCTCAATTTTAACAAAAATCCGCTCGCCACTTTTATAAGTATTGCGCCCCTCACGCAAAGTGAGCGACCCTAACACGCCATGTGCGCCTGCCGCAGGTGCCGCAGGTGCGGGAGTATTGGTAGCCGCGGGTGGCTCTGCTGGCTGACTTTGCGGTTGTGGGGCTTTTGTAGGCGGAGGTGGTTCAGGGGTATCCGTGGCCGTTGGCTCTTCGGCGGGCGGCGGCACAGGCGTATCTGTTGGCGGCACAGGCGTATCCGTTGGCGGTATGGGTGTATCTGTGGGAGCAGGCACGGGGGTAGAGGTTGAGGTGGGCGGAATGATGAGGGTGGGTTGAACGGCTGAGGTCGGGGTGAATGTTGGCAACGGGGTGCGTGTGGGCGGCACTGCCGCTTGCTTCACCGCTATATCTGATGGGGCAACACAGGCTAAAGTGAGTAAGATAAACAAACTACATACAGTAAATTTTCGTAACAAGATACAAACTCCTTTTGAACTAAGATGGAGCAAGTGTAACATAGAAAATTTAGTTTTTCCAAAAATGGCCTTTGATTAAGGAGAAATTGCCTGATTGAATTATATCGCGCCCTCTAAAGTCGTTGCACTCCGAAAATACTGGAACTTTTAGTTAGCCTAAAACGTCTAAGGTTTAAGGGAGATTTATTATGGCACAGAAATCATTTTGGTCGTTGCATGCGACTGTTCCTAGCCGCTTTCGGCATCATTTACCATTACCGCCCCAAAGTTTTACCCTCACCACTGAGCGCGCGTCGCCCCTACAAACGCTTTTTTGGTTAGGCTTAGGGCTGAGTCTAGGTACATTATTGGCTCTAGTGTTATGCACTTTGGGCTTCGTGGCTTATTTATATAACAGCCCCATGATTATCCCTGGCGTGCAGGTGATGGGGTTAGAGGTGGGCGGCTATACACGCGAGGAGGCCACGACGTTGTTGGTGCAACAGTGGCAACAAAAAAGCCTCATGGTGCATGGGGGGGAAACGTATTTGGCCGTTACGCCCGCAGAAATAGGGTTGAGTCTGGATAGTGCAGCCACGGTTGAGGCAGCTTATCGGCAAGGGCGTTCTGTTATTATGTTACAAGAATGGTGGCTAGCAGGTCGCCGCGTAGAACTGCAACCCGTCTGGCGATTTGACCCTAATGTGGCTCAAGCACGTTTGGAATTGATGGCCCCGCAATGGAGACAAGAGCCTACCAACGCCACGCTAAAACAGGTCAATGGGCGAGTTGAAGCGGGGCCACCCGTCATGGGGCAAATGGTGAATGTGGAAGCAAGTTTGGCACAATTGCGGCAAAATATGGCGCAAGCCATCACTACGGGGCAGTTAGAATTGGTCATGTTGACCGTCCATCCCCCCGTAGCAGATGTGAGCGCGGCGGTGGTGCAGGCTAACGAATTATTAAACCAAACCCTCACCTTACAAGGGTATGACCCCATTAAAGATGAGCCTATCACTTGGACGACCTCGCCCGCCGAATGGCTCATTTTTAGCCTAACGCCTACCGCGACGCTGCAATGGCAATTAAATCATGAGGCCGTGGCCGCGTACTTAAGCCACCAAAATCAAACGCTAGGGGCAACGCGATATGTTGAGGTTGAGGCGACCATAGCGGCTTTGGAGCAAGCTCTACAACGGCATGAAACGGCAGTGTCATTACGAATTTATCATGCTGCCCAGCCGTATACGGTGCAATATGGTGAAACACTTTCAGGCATTGCCTATAAGTTTGGTTTTCCCTACCCCTGGCTAGAGCAAGCCAACCCTAACCTCGGCTCTAATATGGCGGCGGGTGAAGTGATTACCATTCCCTCAGTAGACCTGTTATTACCGTTGCCCGTGGTAGAAAATAAGCGGATTGTGGTCAACATGAGCCAGCAAAAAATGTTTGTTTATGAAGCAGGGCAGCAAAAATGGGTTTGGCCTGCCAGCACGGGCATTGCCTCTAGCCCAACCTCGCCTGGTATATTTCAAATTCAATCGCATGAAGATAATGCCTATGCAGCTAATTGGGATTTGTGGATGCCTAACTTTATGGGGATTTATCGCCCCGTGCCGTATGCCGAATTTATGAATGGGATTCATGGCTTTCCCAGTCGGAATGGCTCGCAAATTTTATGGACAAAAAATCTCGGTCGCCCCATTACATATGGCTGTATTCTCATTAGTTCCGATAATGCCGCTGAGTTGTTTAAGTGGGCTGAGGCGGGCGTGGTGGTCGAGATTCAGCCGTAGCCCATGCCGAATAGAACGCACCCAATCAACATTACTTTTAGCCACTATAACAACCGTAACGCCCGCGCCCGCGCCACCGCTTGGGTGCGGTTTTGGGCATTAAGTTTGCTGTAAATATTGCGCGCATACCATTTCACCGTGCCAACGGTCAGGAACAAAGTCGCGGCAATGGTTTTATTGGAGGCCCCTTGAGCAATCAACTGCAAAATTTCGACCTCACGGTCAGTGAGTGGCTCTAACAAAGGCTCTACGCTGACCTCCGTCGCAGCAAGGCCGAAATTTTGTAATATTTTGTCGGCATACGCCCGTCCTGAACTCCGCTCATCCACTCGCTGCAACAGTGCAGCCATCGCCACGCCCTCATCAATAAACAGCCGCATGAACTGCTCAGGTTCGGCTAACGCCAGGGCGCGCGCCACCGTGGCCGCCGAGCTTTGACCGAGAGCTTGTTGCGTGATAGCCAACAAGATGAGCCATTCAATCACCCGCCCCATGCGCCCCGCGCGCTCCGCCTGAGCCAGCAACTCCGTTATAAAGGGATAGGCTTCTGCCCACTTTGCCTGCGCCATGAGCCAACGAATTGCCACCAAATAGCTGGCCTCATTCAGATAAAGTTGCGGCGTAATCATAGCCGCATCTAACGGCAAAGTTTGCTCTTGCCACCATTGTTTGACCGCTTCCCAATTCCCTTGCGCCAGCCAGAGCCGTGCCTGTTGTATTTGCAATTGTTGCGCCCAATAGGGTGAAATTTGCTCCCGATAAATCAACGTTTTAGCCTGTTGTAATAACTCGAAAGCCATCTGCCATTCACCCTGCGCCTGCTTGACCCGAATGAGCGTCATAAAGCCGTTAATCAAGGTGCTATCCGTACCGACGCGCGCCAATTCTAGCCCCACCGTGAGCCAACGAGTCGCCTCCGCCAAATCATTATGCTCATAATACAATTGCCCTGGCCCAATATATGCCCCACTCAAATCAGGTAATAAAGGTTTATCTAAGGAAAAAGAATGGGCGCGCAACTCCTCCAATGACCATGTTACCTCAGTAGGATTAAGCGGTGTTAAGGCCACGATTTGGCGATAACTCTCGGCGGCTTCATAAAGCTGCCCTTGCTCCTGTTGCAATTGCGCCAAATTCCACCAGGCGACGGAAGCTAAATAAAAATTATGGTTCGCTTTATTCCATTCACTGGCCTGCCGTAGGGCTTGGCTGGCGCGCCGCGTCTCGCCAATCCAAGCATATGCCAAGCCCAAATTGAGGGCAACCGCACCACGCAAAAAGGCATTATCGGGCGCAAGTTGCGGCAATGCCTGACGATAATTTTCAATCGCCGCCGCCATGTCCCGCCGTACGTAGGCCATCGTCGCCCGAATAATATTGACCTCGCCATGCAGGTCGGTGGCCTGCGCCGACATGGGCAGGTCAGGCGAGGTCAGAGCCTGTAACACCTCTTGCAACCGCACCTCGACGCGGTCAAATTGCCCTGTGGCGAGCAAAGCCCAGGCATGAAATAGCGAGAGACGAGGCTGAGAGTATTTCATTTCGTCAGATAAAGCATTGAGCCAACTCATGAGGGCAATAATTTCGCTACGACTCAAAATGCGCGGCGTGGTCAGGCGGATGAGGCGGGTGGCGCGTGGCACGTCCGCCGCTTCAAGGGCATGGCTTAACGCCTCGGCCGTGAGTTGATTTTGCTCACACCAGGCCGCCGCCCGTTGATGTAACATAAAAACCCGTTCAGGGTGACTCTGTTTGAGACGGTGACGCAAAAACTCAGCAAAGAGGGCATGGTAGCGATACCATCGCCGTTCATTATCTAACGGAATAATAAAGAGATTCGCCATTTCGAGGTGCATTAACATGGCTTGGCTGGCGGTTTGGCCCGTCACCTGGTCGCATAAATCCGCCGTCAGTCGCTCTAATATGGCGGTATCTAACAAAAATTGTTGCACCTGGGGCGGCTGTTGTTGTAACACTTCACTGGCTAAATAATCCAATATATACCGATGGCTGCCACCAAAACTGGCAATCAATTCACGCGGTGGGGTGGATTTGGGCGCGCCTTGTAAGGCGAGTGCAGCCAATTGTAAGCCTGCAATCCAGCCCTCTGTGCGGCTGTCTAGGGCGCGCATGTCATCAAGCGAAAGGGGCAAGGCCATGGCTTGGTGTAAAAAAGCGGTGGCCTCCGCGAGGGTAAAACGTAACTCCGTCGTACTCAGTTGTAACAATTCGTCCCGCATCCGCAGGCGCGGCAAGGGCAAGGGTGGCTCAATCCGACTCGCCAAAACGACATGGACGTGGGGTGGTAAATGGGTCAGCCAAAAGGTAAATAATTCATGGCAACTTTGGTCTTGAATGAGATGGTAATCATCTAAAATTAAAACACGAGGGGCAGTGAGGGGCATGAGGGTGTTAATCAATTCGGTCAGAATAGCTTGATAAATGGGCTGAGGCGCGGCTAGTTGTGACCACAATAAATCGTCAGGTAGCAATAATGCGCCCAGTAAATAGGTTACAAAACGTTGCGGGTCATTATCGGCCTCATCCAGGGAGAGCCAGGCAAATTGAGCGGGGGAATTGGGTTGCTGCACCCATTCGCTCAACAAGGTGGTTTTGCCAAACCCCGCGGGGGCGAGAATGAGGGTTAAGCGATAGTTGAGGCTTTGATTGAGTCGCTCAATGAGGCGCGGGCGCGGGGTGCGTTTGAGCCGCAAGGGGGGGACAATTAATTTGGTGGCTAATAGGGGCAATCTATCCATGGGGTTATTATACTACAAAGCTACAGCAAATAAAGAATTAAACGAATGAAGCGGTTTAAAAAGCAAAAAGCTGGGGTCCCCAACCCCAGCTTCGCTCATATAGAAAGGTGAAAACTGATTGTCCACAACTGCACTGATTATAACCTGAAATTGCCCCAGTTGCTTGACGCAAACGGTCTGCTAATCTGTCAACTAACCAACGGCTTAACCCACACATTCATGACATCATGTGGGCAGGCTGGAGCCATTTAATGAGCTTTATTTGAGCCACCCGCTCATTTTCTATGTCAACCTTACTTTCATCCACCAATTGTAGCGCGCCGGTGAGAACATGATGAAATTCATGGCCTTGGGGTGTTGGCACAATTTCATCATTTTCGACCACTACCTCATTCATTACACAATAAATTTCAATGCCACGTTGTTCATCTTGTTTAACTTCAGAAATAGTAATTTCGCCCCTTTCTTCGACATGAACCATAATTAAATGACCTAACTCTGAGGCAGCCAAAGAGAGGCGCGCCTGGTCTGCTGGGCCAAAGCCTAGCTGTTGCGCCAAACGACGGGCGTGCATACGGGTGACAAAAACATCTGACATACTGTTGATAGGAAATTTACTCATCTGCATGGGGTTTCTCTCGGTGATAATTTTGGGCTTATACTGCATTTCGTTTGAGACTTACACTTTTATGATGACCATTAGGAGTCCGCAATCCTTTGCGGACAGCCCGCAAATAATTGCGGA